>NZ_JBSGDD010000043.1:0-55632 GCF_053602195.1 Kitasatospora sp. NPDC004531
CCTTCGCGCAGTTCTCCCCCAGCCCTAGCGGGCCGGGAGGTACCCCCACGCGCCCCCGTTTTCGCGCCCTACTGGAAGGTGGCGAGGAGGGCCTGGGTGAGGTTGGGGACCAGGTCGGGGCCGGTGAGGACCTCGCGGGCGATGTCCTTCTCGCGGAGGCGGAGGGCGACCTCGCGGGCGCCGTCGCGGAGTACCGCGGCGGTGATGCGGACCTCCTGGCGCTGCGGGTGGCTCGCCACCCACTGGTTGATCTCCTGCTCGGTGGCGTTCTTCGGGCGGGAGGACTCGGCGCCGGGCGGGAGCATCAGGCGTTCGACGACCAGGGCGCAGCCCACCACGCCGTCGGGCCAGGCGATGGTGCCGAGGAAGCGGTCGAGCTCGGTGCCCGGGGGGATCTCCTCCTGCTCGACCGGGGTGAGGCCGGTCGGGTTGTCGTCCAGGCCGAGCTGGGTGGCGAGCCGCGGGTTGGCCTTGCGCATCTGGGCGTTGTCGACCAGCGCGAACAGGCGGGAGGGGCCGTCCCAGCCGAGGGTGGCGGCGTGCTCGTCGATCTCCAGCGCGGCCCGGGTGAGGGGGGTGGCCGCGGGCATGCCGGAGGCGGCGGAAGTCAGGTCAGGGGAGTCGGACATGGGGCCATCCTCACATGTCCCGGGGGGCCGTCTCCAACTCCGACGCAGTGTCCGGGAACTCCGGTAAAGACTGTTTAAGTTGCACTGGGAGACCGGTGTCCGCCCGTCCACGGCGCGCTGCCGGTCGTCCCCAACGACAACAACAGCTGAGGTGGCGTCTTGACCTTCCAGATGCCGGATCGGTCCGATCCGGGTTTCCGAGCGAGAGTCGGGCCGCCGCCGCGACGGACGAAGGTGCTGCTGCTGACGGTCGGCGTGCTGGCCGTGCTGTTCCTGCTGTTCGTGACGTTCGCCGGCCTGTGGACCGACTGGCTGTGGTTCAGGTCGGTGAAGTACAGCTCGGTGTTCACCTCGCAGCTGGGCGCGAAGGCCGGCCTGTTCGCGGTGTTCGGGCTGCTGATGGCGCTGGTCGTCGGGTTCAACCTGTGGCTGGCGTACCGGCTGCGGCCGCCGCTGGCGGCGATGTCGGTGGAGCAGCAGAGCCTGGACCGCTACCGGATGGGCGTGGCGCCGTTCCGCAAGTGGCTGCTGATCGGCCTGTCGCTGCTGGTCGGCCTGGCGGCCGGCGCGGCCGCGAGCGCGCAGTGGCGGACGTGGATGCTGTGGATCAACGGCACCCCGTTCGGGCAGAAGGACAGCCAGTTCCACCTGGACGTCTCGTTCTTCGCGTTCGACCTGCCCTGGTACGAGTTCCTGCTGGGCTTCGCCTTCAGCGCGGTGATCGTCTCGCTGCTGGCGGCGACGGTGGTGCACTACCTGTACGGCGGCCTGCGGCTGCAGGGCCCGGGCCGGCGGGCGAGTGCCGGGGCGCAGGGTCACCTGGCCGTGCTGCTGGGCGTGTTCGTGCTGCTGAAGGCGGGCGCGTACTGGCTGGACCGGTACGCGCTGGCGGTGAAGAGCGAGTCGTACAAGGGCGTCGGCGGCTGGACCGGTCTGCGGTACGTGGACGCGAACGCGTTCCTGCCGGCCAAGACGATCCTGTTCTTCGTGGCGATCATCTGCGCCGTGCTGTTCTTCCTGACGCCGGTGCGGCGGACCTGGGCGCCGGCGCTGATCGGCTTCGGGCTGATGGCGCTGTCGGCGGTGCTGGTCGGCGGGCTGTACCCGGCGATCGTGCAGCAGTTCCAGGTCAAGCCGAACGAGCAGGCCAAGGAGACGCCGTACATCCAGAAGAACATCGACGCGACCCGGCAGGCGTACGGCATCGCCGACGTCCAGCCGGAGGCGTACCCGGCGGCCAACACCCCGGACGCGACGAAGCTGAAGCAGGACGCGCAGACCATCGCCGACCTGCGGCTGCTGGACCCGAACGTGGTCTCGCCGACGTTCCAGCAGAACCAGGCGCTGCGCCAGTACTACGCGTTCCCGAAGACCCTGGACGTGGACCGGTACGGCGACCAGGACACCGTGCTGGGCGTGCGTGAGCTGGACCTGACGGGCGTGCAGCAGCGCAACTTCATCAACGACCACTTCAAGTACACCCACGGCTACGGCGTGGTCGCCGCCAAGGGCAACCAGGTGGACGCCAACGGCAACCCGGTCTACACCCAGCAGTCGCTGCCGACCACCGGCTCGATGGGCGACTACCAGCAGCGGGTGTACTACGGCGAGAAGTCGCCGATGTACTCGATCGTCGGCCCCGGCATGGACGAGATCGACTACACCCGGGACACCGAGCCCGACCGGACGTACCAGTACACCGGCGGCAGCGGCGTCTCGTTGGACAACCCGCTGACTCGGGCCGCGTTCGCGGTGAAGTTCGCCGAGCCGCAGATCCTGTACTCGGGGGCGATCAAGGACGGCGCGAAGATCCTCTACGACCGCACCCCGAAGGAGCGGGTGGAGAAGGTCGCGCCGTGGCTGTCGATCGACGCCGACCCGTACCCGGTGGTGGAGAACGGCCGGCTGATGTGGGTGCTGGACGGCTACACCACCTCGGACGGCTTCCCGTTCTCGTCCAAGACGGTGCTGGGCGACGCCACCAAGGACTCGCTGACCGACCAGCGCGGCCGGACGCTGACCGCCGTCAACGAGGTCAACTACATCCGCAACTCGGTGAAGGCCACGGTCGACGCGTACACCGGCGAGGTGACGCTCTACCAGTGGGACGAGTCCGACCCGGTGCTGAAGACCTGGATGAAGGCGTTCCCCGGCACGGTCCAGCCGAAGGCGGACATCCCGGCGGAGCTGCGGCCGCACCTGCGCTACCCGCAGGACATGTTCAAGGTGCAGCGCGACCTGCTCGGGATGTACCACATGACGGACGCCACGGCGTTCTTCAACGGCACCGACATCTGGGAGGTGCCGGTCGACCCGACGGTCAACGCCGACGAGGTGCAGCCGCCGTACTACCTGACGGTGCGGATGCCGAGCACCGAGAAGGCCAGCTTCTCGCTGACCACCTCGTTCGTGCCCTCGGGCCGCAAGAACCTGGCGGCGTTCATGACCGCGAACGCCGACCCGGGCGAGGACTACGGCAAGCTGCGGATCCTGCGGATGTCCTCCGAGTCGGGGGCGCTCGGCCCGGCGCTGACCCAGGCGAAGTTCAACTCCGACACCGAGGTCGCCCGCCAGCTGACGCTGCTGCGCAGCGGCAGCGACTCGGACCTGGTGTACGGCAACCTGCTGACCCTGCCGGTCGGCGGCGGCATCCTCAACGTGGAGCCGGTGTACCTGGTGGCGCGCGGCGCGAAGGTGCCGGTGCTGAAGAAGGTGCTGGCGGTGTACGGCGACCACAACGTGGCGCTGGAGGACAGCCTGGACAAGGCGCTGGCCAAGGTGCTCGGCGCGGCGGCCGACGGGGCCACCACCCCGCCCGCGCCTCCCGCCGAGTCGGGCAGCACCCCGCCGGCCCCGCCGACGCCGGGTGAGAACCCGGCGCTGGACAAGGCGCTGGCGGACGCCCAGAAGGCGTTCACCGACGGCCAGGCCGCGCTGAAGAACGGCGACTGGGCGGCCTACGGGCAGGCCCAGCAGGCGCTGCAGAAGGCGCTGGACGCCGCGGTGGCGGCGGAGAAGAAGGCCCCCGCGCCGTCGGGTCAGCCGTCGCCCACCGGCTGAGCTGGGAAAACCGATTTGTTGGTCCACCCCGTGATCGTGCTACAGTGGTTTCACCGACGCGGGGTGGAGCAGCTCGGTAGCTCGCTGGGCTCATAACCCAGAGGTCGCAGGTTCAAATCCTGTCCCCGCTACTCTGTAGCGAAAGGCCCGGAGGCATCAGCCTCCGGGCCTTTGCCTTTGCCATTTCCCGGTGCAGACCCGTTGACACCCCCAGTGGTCCAGTCCAATCTGGGTCGTGCCCATGACGGACGGCCCCCACCGTCCGCCCTGTGGTGCTGCAACGCGCATGCCAGTAAAGGCAATTGATCGTGTTATGCCCCGTCTGCCGCTCTCCCCGACCGGGGTGTCGGACGGCGTTTCCTGCATCCCCACGTGACAGGAGAGGCACATCCGCATGCACCGCAACAATCGAAGGGTCTGGGCCGTCACGGCCGCGGCCGCCACCCTGCTCGCCGGGGCGATGTCGCTGTTGGGAGCCCCCGACGCGACCGCCGGACCGGCCAACACCACCGGAGCCCCCGCCACCAGCGGCGGGATCAAGGTGGCCTACTTCGACCAGTGGTCGATCTACCAGAACGCCTACTACCTGAAGAACGTCGACACCAACGGCATGGCCGGGAAGCTCGACTACCTGCTGTACGACTTCGCCAACATCCACCCCACCGACCTCACCTGCTTCGAGGCCAACTCGGCGGCCTCCCAGGACGAGAACAACCCCAACGCCGGCGACGGCGCGGGCGACTACTACGCCGACTACGCGAAGACCTTCGCCAACGGCAACAGCGTCGACAACACCACCGACACCTGGAACCAGCCGATCGCGGGCAACTTCCACCAGCTCCAGGAGCTCAAGGCCAAGTACCCGAAGCTCAAGGTGCTGATGTCGATCGGCGGTTGGACCTACTCCAAGTACTTCTCGGACGCGGCCGCCACCGACGCCTCCCGCAAGAAGTTCGTCTCCTCCTGCGTCGACATGTTCATCAAGGGCAACCTGCCCCAGCAGGGCGGCTACGGCGGCCCCGGCACCGGCAAGGGCATCTTCGACGGCTTCGACATCGACTGGGAGTACCCGGGCGGCGGCGGCCACACCGGCAACCACGCCTCGCCCAACGACAAGCAGAACTTCACCGCGCTGCTCGCCGAGTTCCGCAGCCAGCTCAACACCCAGGGCGCCGCGGACGGCAAGAGCTACGCGCTGGCCGCCGCCCTGCCGGCCGGCCAGGACAAGATCCAGCACATCGAGACCGACAAGATCGCCCAGTACCTGACCTTCGCCGACCCGATGACGTACGACATGCACGGCGGCTGGGAGGCGAAGGGCCCGACCAACCACCAGACGCCGATCTACGAGAACCCGAACGACCCGTCGAACCCCGTCCCGCCGGGCGCCGCCAAGTACTCCATCGACGAGGCGATCAAGGCGTACACGGTCGGCGACCCCGCGTACGGCATCCCCGGCGGCTTCCCGGCCAACAAGCTGAACATGGGCGTCCCGCTGTACTACCGCGGCTGGACGGGCGTGGCGGCCGGCGCCAACCACGGGCTGTTCCAGCCCGCGAGCGGGCCCGCGCAGGGCGCGCCGAACTCCGGCAACGTGGCCGGCGTGCGGATGTACAAGGAACTGCTGGGCGTCGTCGACAACCCCAGCTACACGTACTGGGACGCGGCGTCGCAGGCCTCCTACTTCTACGACGGGACCAACTTCTGGTCCGGGGAGACCGCCAAGTCCATCCAGGCCAAGCTGGACTACGCGCACTGCAACGGCCTCGGCGGCTCCTTCGTGTTCTCGCTGTACGACGACCCGAACGCCGCGCTGCTGAACCCGCTGATGACGGCCACCTCCGGCTCGGCCGCCAACTGCCCCGCCCCGCCGACCTCCCCGTCGCCGAGTGCGAGCAACAGCGGTGGCCCGTCGCCGTCCGGCTCGCCCTCGGGTTCGCCGTCCTCCTCGCCGTCGGGCTCGCCCTCCGGTTCGCCGTCCGGCAGCCCGTCCTCCTCGCCGAGCGGCCCCGGCGGGGGCGGGATCGTCGCCAACCCCGGCCTGGAGTCCGGCGCGCTCAGCCCGTGGACCTGCGCCGGCAGCGGCGGCAGCGCGGTCAGCGGCGGCCACACCGGCTCGTACGCCCTGCAGGGCAACGCCAGTGCCGGTGACACCGCGCAGTGCCAGCAGACCATCACGGTCAAGCCGAACACCAGCTACACGCTGTCCGCATGGGTGAAGGGCAACTACGCCTACCTGGGCGTCACCGGCTCCGGGGCGGACAGCTCCACCTGGACGCCCGGCGGGAGCGCGTGGACGCAGCTGTCCACCAAGTTCACCACCGGCGCCTCGGTCACCTCGGTGACCATCTGGGTGCACGGCTGGTACGGCCAAGGCTCCTACCAGGCGGACGACTTCAGCGTCAGCTGATCCCGCGGCACCACCTGTTCCAGTGAAGGCCCGGAGGAACCACCTCCGGGCCTTCGCCCTTGTGTGCATCGAGTGTTGATCGACTCCGGTACGATGCGTGGCCGGGGTTTGTGGGGCTCAGTGTCGGGAAATCGACAAAGCGCCGAAGCAATCTCGCCGGGCTTCGGCCCCGCTCCGCCAAAACGGACGGAGCAGGTGTACGAGGGTTGCGGGTGATGCGACGATGGACCACCAGGGGGACGCGGCACGGCCGTTGACGGGCCGCCCGATCCGGCGCGACCCCCGGGGGAACCACCCCGGGCCGACGGCCGGAGGCGAATGCCGCGACACTCGGGGGGAGCTGGAGTCGGCATGAAACTCATCGGAAAGAACGGGACGGGAGAACGACTGGCGGCCAACAGCACCACGGACAGCGACACCGGTGCCCGACCCGCCCGCCGACCGGGCAGCAGCCTGCCCGCGCAGCGCAGCACCCGGGGCGGCCTCGCCACGTCCGGCTACGGCCCCGACAGCCTCGTCCACCTGACCGCCGACCAGGTCGTCGCCACCGCCTCCGCCCGCGACCTGCTGGAGAGCGACGACGGCGCCGACAGCTTCGAGACCGCCCTCGCCGCCCGCGAACAGGCCGCCCTCGAAGCCCGCCACCGCGGCTCCGCCGACGCCGGCGACCCCGGCGCCGCCAGCCAGCTCGGCGCACTCCTGCTGCGCCGCGGCGACCTCCAGGACGCCGAACCCTACCTGCGCACCGCCGCCGCCGCCGGACTGCGCGCCGCCGCCAACAACCTCGGCGTGCTGCTCCACCAGCAGGGCCACCGCGCCGAAGCCGGCCAGTGGTGGCGACAGGCCGCCGTCGCCGGCTCCGCACCCGCCGCCCACGCCCTCGGCCTGCAACTGCGCGACCAGGGCGAGGAGGAGGCCGCCGAGTACTGGCTGCACTTCGCCGCCGAACAGGGCCACCCGCTCGGCGCCTACGCCCTCGGTGACCTGATGGAACACCGCCGCGACGTCCGCGCCGAACGCTGGTTCAAGGCCGCCGCCGACTCCGGCCACCGCGAAGCCGCCTACCGCCTCGCCCGGATGCGCGAAGCCGCCGGCGACAAGGACACCGCCGAAACCTGGTACCGCACCGCCGCCGCCCGCAGCCACGCCCGCGCCGCGCTGCGCCTCGGCGTGCTGCTCGAAGCCCGCGGCGACCTCGACGAAGCCGCCCGCTGGTACCGCCAGTCCGCGCAGAACGGCGAAGCCCGCGCCGCCTGCGCCCTCGGCTTCCTGCTCCGCGACGCCGGCGACCCCACCGCCGCCGCCGAATGGTGGCAGGAGGCCGCCGAGGCCGGCGACGGCACCGCCGCCAACGCGCTCGGCGCGCTGCACGCCGGACGCGGCGAGAACACCGTCGCCGAACGCTGGTACCGGGCCGCCCTCGACGCCGGCGACCACAACGGGGCCTTCAACCTCGGCCTGCTGTGCGCCGGCGCCGGCCGCGACACCCAGGCCGAACAGTGGTACCGCCGCGCGGCCTACGCCGGCCACCGGGAAGCCTGCAACGCGCTCGCCGTCATGCTGCTCCAGCGCGGCGACGAGTCCGGCGCCGAACCCTGGTTCTCCAAGGCCGCCGAAGCGGGCTCCGTCGACGGCGCGTTCAACCTCGGCGTGCTGCACGCCGGCCGCGGCGAGACCCGGCAGGCCCAGGAGTGGTACGCCCGCGCCGCCGCCGAGGGGCACGGCGAGGCCGCGCTCCAGCTCGCCGTCGTCCAGGAACAGCGCGGCAACCTGGTCGGCGCGCTCGACCGCTACCGGCAGGCCGCGGACGGCGGCTCCGCGGAGGGAGCCTTCCGGCTCGCCTCGCTGCTCGACCGGCGGGGGGACGCCGACGCGGACGCCGAACACTGGTACGCGGTCGCGGCGGACGCGGGGCACCTGCGGGCCCAGGTGCGGATGGGGGTCCGGGCGGCCGAGCGCGGGGCGCTGCAGATCGCCGAGAGCTGGTACCGGCGCGCGGCCGAGGGCGGGAGCCGCAGTGCGGCGTTCAACCTCGGGCTGCTGCTGGCGCGCCAGGACTCCGAGGCCGAGGCGATGCTCTGGTACACCCGCGCCGCGGACGCCGGCCACGGCCGCGCCGCGCTCCGGCTCGCGCTGCTCGCCCTGCGGCGGGGGGAGGCCGTGCAGGCCGAGAACTGGTGCAAGCGCGCCGCGGAATACGGTCCTGCGGAGGTCGCGGAGCGGGCGGGGCGGTTGCTGGAGGCGATGACTGCGGAGCTGTCCGCGTAAAGGAGAACTGCGCGACAAGCGCAAGTCACGTCCGTAAGGTCGCGATCAAGTGCAGGTCATTGTCCTGCGTCGCGATCTTGCGGACGTGGCGCGTTCCCCTTCGCGCAGTTCCCCGCGCCCCCGGGGTTGCTCTCTCTCACACGGTCAGCGAGCGCAGCGTCGCTTCGTGGAGGATGCCGTTGGTGGCGACCGCGTCCGCGCCGGTGGGGCCGTCGATGCCGTCGAGGCCGGTGAAGCGGCCGCCGGCCTCCTGGACGACGATGCAGGGGGCGGCCATGTCCCAGAGGGAGAGTTCGGGTTCGGCGGCGATGTCGACGGCGCCCTCGGCGACCATCATGTAGGACCAGAAGTCGCCGTAGGCCCGGGTGCGCCAGCACTTGCGGGTGAGGTCGAGGAAGGCGTCGAGCCGGGCGCGCTCCTCCCAGCCGCTGAGGGAGGAGTAGGAGAGGGAGGCGTCGGCGAGCCGGGAGACCTTGGAGACGTGGATGCGCTGGGCCTTGGCGAGGCTGCGGCCGGCGAACGCGCCGAGTCCCTTGGCGGCCCACCAGCGGCGGCTGAGGGCGGGGGCGGAGACGATGCCGACGACGGGGGCGAACTCGCCGTCGGGCTGCTCCTCCAGGAGGGCGACCAGGGTGGCCCAGACGGGGACGCCGCGGACGTAGTTCTTGGTGCCGTCGATGGGGTCGATCACCCAGCGGCGGGGGCCGGAGCCCTGCAGGCCGTACTCCTCGCCGAGCACCGCGTCGCGGGGGCGGGCGCGCTGCAGGACGGAGCGGACGAGTTCCTCGGCGGCCTTGTCGGCGTCGCTGACCGGCGTCAGGTCGGGCTTGGTCTCGATCTTGAGGTCGAGTGCCTTGAAGCGCTCCATGGTGACCGAGTCGGCCGAGTCGGCGAGGACGTGGGCGAGTCGGAGATCGTCGTGGTAGTCGGCCATGCCCCGAACCCTAGCGGACTCAGTGTCCGGAGCCGCTGAGCTGCAGTCCGATCACGCCCGCGATGACCAGGCTGACCGAGACCAGCTTGAGGGTGGAGGAGGACTCCTCGAGGAAGACGATTCCGTACAGTGCGGTGCCGGCCGCGCCGATGCCGGTCCACACGGCGTAGGCGCTGCCCACCGGGAGGGTTTTCAGGGAGAGGGTGAGCAGGCCGAAGGAGCCGAGGGCGAAGAGGCAGAAGCTGATGGTGGGCCAGAGCTTGGTGAAGCCGTGGCTGAGCTTGAGGTTGACCGCGAATCCCGTTTCCAGCAGACCGGCGAGGATCACCATGGCCCATGCCATCGGGTTGACTCCCTGTCAGGTAGGACGGTGTGACCTTCCTATCGTTACCCAGTGGGCAGGGCCGGGCGACTCGTCGGCTGTGTGAACTCTCAGTCGCCTTCGTGGGCTTCCTTGGTGGCGAGCAGGCGGCGCAGCGAGTACAGCCGGGCCGGGTCGGCGTGGCCGTCGGCGACCCAGGCGTCCAGCGCGCAGTCGGGTTCGTCGTGGGAGCAGGCGCGCGGGCAGTCCTCGGTGCCGGGTTCCAGGTCGGGGAAGGCGTGGATGACCCGGGACGGGTCGATGTGGGACAGGCCGAAGGACCGGAAGCCGGGGGTGTCGATCACCCAGCCCGGGTCGAGGGCCTTCTTGGAGCCGGGCTTCGCACCGGGCGGCGGGGGCAGCCGCAGGGCGAGCGCGGAGACGGTGGTGTGCCGGCCGCGGCCGGTGACGGCGTTGACGTGGCCGGTGGTCCGCTGCCGTTCCGGGACGAGCGCGTTGACCAGGGTGGTCTTGCCGACGCCGGAGTGCCCGATGAACACGGTCGTCCGCCCGCGCAGGTGCTCGCGGACGGCCTCGGCGCCGCTGGTCTCCAGTTCGTCCTGCCGGGTCACCACGTAGTCGATGCCGAGCGCGGCGTACGACTCCAGCAGCTCGTCGGCGGGCGCCAGGTCGGACTTGGTGAGCACCAGCAGCGGCTCCATCCCGGCGTCGTACGCGGCGACCAGGCAGCGGTCGATCAGCCGGGGGCGGGGCTCGGGGTTGGCGAGCGCGGTGACGATGGCCAGCTGCTCGGCGTTGGCGACCACGATCCGCTCGTACGGGTCGTCGTCGTCCGCGGTGCGGCGCAGCACCGAGGTGCGCTCCTCGACGCGGACGATGCGGGCCAGCGTGTCGGGGGCCCCGGAGAGGTCGCCGACCAGGTTGACGATGTCGCCGACGACCACGCCCTTGCGGCCGAGTTCGCGGGCCTTCATGGCGGTGACCAGGCGTTCGTCCTTGGTTCCGCTGTCGACCAGGCAGGTCATCCGGCCCCGGTCCACGGTGAGGATCATCGCCTCGGCGGCGTCCTCGTGCTTGGGCCGGATGCGGGTGCGGGGGCGGGAGCCCCGGCGGCCCGGGCGGCTGCGGATGTCGTCCTCGTCGGCGTCCTTGCCGTAGCGGCGCATGCTCGTGATCCTCCCGTCAGCCCTGGCCGAGGAGGTCGGCCCACATCTGCGGGAAGTCCGGCAGGGTCTTCGCGGTGGTCGCCACGTTCTCCACCAGGACGCCGTCCACCACCAGGCCGAGGACGGCGGCGGCGGTGGCCAGCCGGTGGTCCTCGTAGGTGTGGAAGACGCCGCCGTGCAGCGGGCGGGGGCGGATCCGCAGGCCGTCCTCGGTCTCCGACACGTCGCCGCCGAGGTCGTTGATCTCCTTGGCGAGCGCGGCCAGCCGGTCGGTCTCGTGCAGGCGCAGGTGGGAGATGCCGTACAGGTGGGACTCGGAGTCGGCGAGGGCCGCGACGGCGGCGATCACCGGGGTCAGCTCGCCCACGTCGTGCAGGTCCACCTCGATCCCGTGGATCTTGCCGGTGCCGGTGAACTCCAGCCCCTCGTCGACGAATTGGCAGGAGCCGCCCATCGCGGTGTAGATCTCGCGGAGCTGGTCGCCGGGCTGGTAGGTGTGCTTGGGCCAGTCCCGGACGACGACCCGGCCGCCGGTGGCGAGGGCCGCGGCGAAGAACGGGGCGGCGTTCGACAGGTCCGGCTCGACCACCAGGTCGCGGCCGATCAGCGCGCCGGGGGTGACCCGCCAGACGTCCTTCTCGCCGCCGTCCTCGGGGGCGTCGACCTGGCCGCCGGCCTTGCGGATCATGTCGACGGTCATCCGGATGTGCGGCAGCGAGGGCACCGTCGCGCCGACGTTGCGGATCTCCACGCCGTTGTTGAAGCGGGCGCCGGACAGCAGCAGCGCCGAGATGAACTGCGAGGAGGACGAGGCGTCCACCTCGACCGGGCCGCCGTCCAGCGCGCCGGCGCCGTGCACGGTCAGCGGGAAGCCGCCGCGGCCGCCGTCGTCGATCCGGGCGCCGAGGGCGCGCAGCGCGTCGATCACGCCGTGCTGCGGGCGCTCGTGGCTGCGCGGGTCGCCGTCGAAGTGCACCGGGCCGTCCGCGAGGGTGGCCAGCGGCGGCAGGAAGCGCATCACGGTGCCGGCGTTGCCGACGTCCACCTGCGCCGGGCCGCGCAGCCGCTCGGCCGGGATGACCCGCCAGGCCTCGCCGCCGCCGGTGCCGCCGGAGGCCTCGTTCACCGTCTCCTCGACCGTCACGCCCAGGGCCCGCAGGCCGTCCGCCATCAGCTGCGAGTCGCGGCTGCGCAGCGGGCGGCGCACCCAGCCCGGGCCGTCGGCGAGGGCGGCCAGCACCAGCGCGCGGTTGGTCGCGGACTTCGAGCCGGGGATCGTCACCGTGGCGTCCACGGCGGAGGTGGCGACGGGAGCGGGCCACAGGGAGTCGGTCATGCCGCCCAGTCTATGAGGCCCGATGCCGCTACCGGGGCAGCAGCCAGGCCGCCCCCAGCACCAGGCAGGCCAGCGCCACCACCAGGAACAGCAGCGTCCAGGCCGTCGCGGGCACGCCGGTCAGCCGGGCCAGCTGGTCGGCGTCCGAGCCGCCCGCGCCGCCGCCCCGCCGGGTGGAGAACAGCTCGACCAGCGGACGCGCCCCCGCCAGCAGGAGGAACCACACGCCCAGGTGGGCGAACGCGCCCTGCCACTCGGCGCTCCCGTACCAGGACACCGCGAGGAACGCGCCGCCGGTCGCCAGCACCGCCAGCACCCCGAACAGGTTGCGCAGCGTCAGCAGCATCGCCGCCAGCAGCGCGGTCCCGATCCACAGCAGCGCCGTGGTCCGGCCGGTGGACAGCAGCGCCGCCCCGCCCAGGCCCAGCAGCGACGGCGCCGGGTAGCCGGCCGCGGCCGTCAGCACCATGCCCGGGCCGGTCGGCCGCCCCGAGGAGACGGTCAGCCCCGAGGTGTCCGAGTGCAGCCGGATCCCGGCCAGCCGGCGGCGGGTCAGCAGCGCCATCACGCCGTGCCCGCCCTCGTGCGCGATGGTCACCACCGTCCGGCTCAGCCGCCACACCGGGCGCACCGCCACCGCCAGCAGCGCCGCCGCCGCCGTGGCCCACACCAGCCAGGCCGGCGGGCCGGGCTGCACGGCCGTCGCGTGGTCCCACAGTCGTACGAAGTCCATGTCGGTGGGCCTCCGATCACCGTCGTCCGGGCGGGCAGCGTTTCACGGAAGGACGGACGGCGACCAGCGGCCGGTTCTGCTCTGGCAAGCTGAACGGCATGTGCGGCCGCTTCGCCTCCTCCACCGACCCCGCCGAGCTGGTGCGGTACTTCGGCGTCCGGCAGTGGGACCCGGCCGAGACGCTGGCTCCCAGCTGGAACGTCGCGCCCACCGCGTCGGCCTTCGTCGTGCTGGACCGGGCGCCCCGCGGCGAGCGCCGGCCGGTCCGCCAACTGCGGGTGCTGCGCTGGGGGTTGGTGCCCGCCTGGGCGAGCAGCCCGGACACCGCGGTGAAGATGATCAACGCCCGGGCGGAGACCGTCCACGAGAAGCCCGCCTACCGGCAGGCGTTCGCCTCGCGGCGCTGCCTGATACCCGTCGACGGCTACTACGAGTGGCAGACCGCGCCCACCGACGACCTCTCCCGCCCGCCCCGCCGCCCCTACTTCGTCTCCCGCGCCGACGGCGCCCCGCTGGCCCTGGCCGGCCTCTACGAGTTCTGGCGCAACCGGGCCGTGCCCGGCGACCACCCCGACGCCTGGCTGGTCACCTGCACCGTCGTCACCACCGCCGCCGAACCGCTGCTCGCCCCCGTCCACGAACGCATGCCGCTGTACCTCGGCCCCGACCGCTGGGACGCCTGGCTCGACCCCCATGCCGAGACCGCCGACCTCACCCCGCCGCCGCCCGGCGAGCTGCGCATCCACGCCGTGCCCGACGAGGTCGGCTCGATCCGCACCAACCACCCCGGCCTGACCAGGCGACTCACCGAGGACGACCGCACCACGCTGTTCTGAGCGCGTCCCCTCTATACGCTCGGCGCCATGCAGCGGATCATCGAGACCCCCGCCGGCGACGCCCGGCTCCACTGGCACCGGGCCGCCGCCCCCCGCGCCGTCCTGCTGCTCGGCCACGGCGCGGGCGGCGGCATCGAGGCCCCCGACCTGCAGGCGCTGGCCGCCGCGCTCCCCGCGGCGGGCGTCACCGTCGTCCTCGCCGAGCAGCCCTGGCGGGTGGCCGGGAAGAAGCTCGCGCCCGCCCCGAAGACCCTCGACGCCGGGTGGCCCGCGCAGTTCGCCGCCGCCGCCGAGGAGGGCCTGCCGGTGTACGCGGGCGGCCGCAGCGCCGGCGCCCGGGTCGCCTGCCGGACCTCCGCCGGCCTCGGCGCGGCCGGTGTGCTGGCGCTGGCCTTCCCGCTGCACCCGCCCGGCAGCCCGGAGAAGAGCCGCGCCGGGGAGCTGCTGGAGACCGGCCTGCCGACCCTGGTCGTGCAGGGCGGCGCGGACACCTTCGGCGCCCCCGAGGAGTTCCCGGCCCTGCCCGACACCCACCGCCTGGTCGAAGTGCCGTACGGCTCCCACGGGTTCAAGGTGCCGAAGAAGGCGCCGCTGAGCCAGGACGCGGCACTGCGGACGATCACCGAGGCCGTCGCGGGCTGGCTCTGAAGCCGGGGCCGGAGCCCGGGAATGTCTGGTCGCCGCACGCGGTTGCACGAGTCGTCAGAACGTCTCCCGGTGGAAAGGCAGCGTCCATGGTTTCGATCGCGTGCCCCGAACGGCCCGACGAGCGGGCGGCCGAGTCGTCGCTCGTGCCGGACTGGTCGCAGTGGGTTGCCGCGGGCGAGAAGCCGGTGAGCCCGATATCCTCGCTTGCGGGTCGGCCCGTGGTGGGCCGTGTGCAGCTGAGCGAGGAGGTGGGTCCGGTCGTCGGGACCGATGACGCGGCCGTGTCGGGTGCTTCAGGCACCGACCAGGGCCGTCCGGAGGGCGAACAGCTCACCGGCGACGAACTGGCCGAGGTGATCGGCGAGGACACCTTCCGGGTGTCCGAGAACGAGAGCGAGGAGGCCAGGCGGGAGCGCTTCGAGCGCGACGCGCTGGGCTTCCTGGAACCGATGTACTCGGCGGCGCTGCGGATGACCCGCAACCCGGCCGACGCGGAGGACCTGCTCCAGGAGGCGTTCGCCAAGGCGTACGCGTCGTTCCACCAGTTCCGCGAGGGCACCAACCTCAAGGCCTGGCTGTACCGCATCCTCACCAACACGTTCATCAACTCCTACCGCAAGAAGCAGCGCGAACCGCAGCGCACCGCGGCCGAGGAGATCGAGGACTGGCAGCTGGCGCGCGCCGAGTCGCACATGTCGACGGGGCTGCGCTCCGCCGAGGCGCAGGCGCTCGACCACCTGCCGGACAGCGATGTGAAGGACGCCCTGCAGGCCATTCCGGAGGAGTTCCGGATCGCGGTGTACCTCGCGGACGTCGAGGGCTTTGCGTACAAGGAGATCGCGGACATCATGGGTACACCCATCGGTACGGTGATGTCCCGACTGCACCGTGGCCGCCGACAGTTGCGCGGCATGCTGGAGGACTACGCCCGCGAGCGGGGGCTGGTCCCGGCCGGTACCGGTGCAGGGCACGATGCGAAGGGCGCGCGCTCATGAGCTGCGGCGATCCGCACGAGACCGAGTGCGGAGAGGTGCTCGACCACCTCTACGAATTCCTCGACAACGAGATGCCCGAGGGCGACTGCGCCAAGCTGCGGGTGCACTTCGACGAGTGCTCGCCGTGCCTGGAGAAGTACGGCCTGGAGCAGGCGATCAAGGCGCTGATCAAGCGCTCGTGCGGCTGCGACGACACGCCCTCCGACCTCCGGGCGAAGGTGCTGGCCCGGATCGACTCGATCCGCGCCGGCCAGCGTCCCGGCGACGAGCCGGTGGTCGAGGTGTCCTCCGTCACGATGGAGATGACGGTCGAGGGATCGGCCGGTCACGGCTCCGCCGTCGCCACCGCGGAGTGATTACTCACTCGATCGGGTGAGCTGTCGCTGCTCCGGCTGCGGCTATTGGCGATCGTGCGTCCCGTCCGGGTGGCCGGGCCCTATTCTCTGACGAGTCCTCACGTCGGAGGGCCCGGTTCGGGCTGGGGAGGCCGAGATCGCCAGCGAATGCGAGCGCATCGCCCTGCCGGGGCGGGCCGTGGCCTATCTGGCCGCCGTGCTGACGGCGGCGATCGCCGCGCTGCTGCCGCTGTCGGCGACAGCGGCGGAACTCGACTGGCCCCGGATCGGGCTGCTCTCCCTGCTGCACCTGTGCCTGGAGTCGCTCGCCCAGGGCGCTCGCACCCCGTGCGCCCGGGTGTGGCGGTGGCTGCGCGGCCGGCCCGCCCGGGAGGCCCCGGCCGACCCGCGCGGCAGCGGCTTCTTCCCGGTGCTGTTCGCCGGCGTGCTGATGCTGCCGCCCGCCGCCGCCGCGCTGGTCGCGCTGCCCGGGGCGCTGCTCGGCCCGGCCCAGCGGCCCCGCGCGCTGCGCCGGGTGTGGAACGCCGCCCAGCTGGCGCTGGCCGCCGCCTGCTCCGCCGAGGTGTTCCGGCTGCTCGGCGGCTCCCGGCTGCTGCTGGGCACCCGCTTCCCCGGCGCGGCCCTCGGCGCCCTCGCCGCGATCCTGACGTTCTGCCTGGTCAACGGCGTGCTGGTGGCCGGCATGGTGCGGCTGACCTGCGGCTCGGCCGGCCACGGCGTGATCCGCAAGCTGCACCGGGCGGCGCCCGCGGCGCTGCTGCACGGCGCGGGCGGACTGATGGTCGCCGTGCTGTGGCAGGGCCCGTACGGGGCGTTCGCCGCGGTGCTCGGGCTGCTGCCGCTGACCATCACCGCCTGGCTGTCCGCCCAGGGCCACCGGGAACGCTCCGCGCACCGGGCCACCGTGCAGGCGCTGGTGCAGGCCGTGGAGATCAAGGACGCCTACACCCGGGGCCACAGCGAACGCGTCGGCCGGGCCTCGGTGCTGATCGCCCGCCAGCTGGGCCTGGCCGAGGAGCGCGTCCGCACCCTGCACTTCGCGGGCACCCTGCACGACGTCGGCAAGCTCGCCGTCGCCACCGAACTGCTGCGCCGCAACGGGCCGTTGACCTGCGCGGAGCGGCGCGCCGTCGAGGTGCACCCGGTGTTCGGACACGAGCTGGTGCGGCAGCTGGACTTCCTCGGCGAAGGGCGGGACGGCATTCTGCACCACCACGAGCGGATGGACGGCCGCGGCTACCCGCACGGCCTGACGGGCGAGCGGATCCCCGAGTTCGCCCGGATCATCTCGGTCGCCGACGCCTTCGACTCGATGACCTCCACCCGCTCCTACCGGCGCGGCCGGCCCGTCCAGGAGGCCGTCGTCGAACTGGAGCGGTGCGCGGGCAGCCAGTTCGACCCGGTGATGGTGCGGGCCCTGGTGGAGGCCGTCGCCGAGCACGGCTGGCAGCCCGAGCCGCCGCCGCCCGGCGGCTGGGACGGCGAGGTGCCGGACATCCCGCTCGGGGTGCCCGAACCGGCCCGGCTGCCGCAGCAGCCCGGGCCGGCCCGGCCCGTCGGCGGCACCACGTGAGCCTGCGCCGGCCGGGGCCGGCCGAGCTGCCGCACGCGGCCGCCGTCCTGCTCGGCGGCGGAGCGCTGGCGCACGCGCTCGCCGCGGGCACCAGCCAGACCCAGGTGGCGCTGGCGTTCACCGCCCTGATCGCGCTCGGCCAGTGCGCCGGGCCCGCGCTGCCCGGCGACCGCGAACCCGCGCCGGTGGCCACCGCCGTCGCCCTGGCGTACGCGCTGCTCGGGCCGCTGCACGGACTGCCCACCGCGCACGGGGTGCTGCAGGCCACGGCCGTCACCGCGGCCGGCACCGCCGTCGGGCTGGCCGCGCAGTGGGCGGGGCGGGCCGCGCTGGCCGCCGTCCGCCGCCGCCCGCGCACCCCGCCCGGCGGGCTGGACGCCGCCGCCCGCCGGGTGGTCACCGTCTCCTTCGCGGCGCTGCTGTTCCAGCCGCTGTACGACTCCGGCGCCACCGACCGGCTGCCCGGCCCCGCGTACGGGGCGCTGCTGGCCGCCGTCGCCGCGCTGGCCGCGCTCGGCGACGCCGTGCTGGCGGCCGGGCAGCAGCGGGCCCGCACCGGGCTGCGGTACAGCGCCGCGCTCGACGACCAGCTGCGGGCGCTGCTCGGCATCGGCTCCGCGCAGGTCGCCACCGGACTGCTGCTCAGCCTGCTGGCCGGCGAGGCCGGGCTGTGGGCGCTGCCGGTGTTCTGCGTGCCGCTGCTGCTCGCCCAGGCCTCGTTCCGGCGGGCCGTCGAGGTGCGGGCCACCACCGGGCAGACCATCGAGACGCTCGCCCGGGCCACCGAGATCGCCGGCTACACCACCCCCGGGCACGCCCGCCGGGTGGCCGACACCGCGTGCGCCCTGGGGCGCGAACTCGGCCTCGGAAGCCGGGAGTTGACGCTGCTGGAATATGCCGCGCTGATGCACGACATCGGCCAGCTGTCCCTGGTGGAGCCCGTCCCCGGCGGGGCCACCGCGCTGCTGCCCGACGACGAGCAGCAGCGGATCGCCCGGCTCGGCAGCGAGGTGATCCGGCGCACCGGCGTGCCCAAGCAGGTCTGGCAGCAGGTCGCCCGGCTCGCCGACCCGTGCCGCCT
This sequence comes from Kitasatospora sp. NPDC004531, assembly GCF_053602195.1. Lineage (NCBI taxonomy): Bacteria > Bacillati > Actinomycetota > Actinomycetes > Kitasatosporales > Streptomycetaceae > Kitasatospora > Kitasatospora sp. NPDC004531. The sequence continues at coordinate 18,348 of NZ_JBSGDD010000043.1, forward strand.
CGACGACGGCCGGCACGACCCCACCCTGCCGCTGGCCTCCCGGATCATCCGGGTCGCCAACGCCCACGACGACCTGCGCACCGCCGCCGCCGACCGGCCCCGGGCCGGCGCCCTCGACCCGCTCGACCACCTGCGGCTGGACGCCGGCCGCGGCTACGACCCGGTGGTGCTGGACGCGCTCGCCCGGCTCGGCCGCCGCGGCCACCGCGCGGCCCGCTGCCGGTTCGCGGCCCGATGAGCCCCGCACCCCGCGGCCTGAATGGCCGCGCGGGGCGCGCGGCCCGCGGCGGGCGTGGTTGGATGCGGTCGTGGCGGGAAGACCCGGAGGCGGGGCGACCCGGTGACGACCGACGGCAAGGGACCAACGTGAGGATCTTCCACCGCGCACGGCACCGTCCGTCGGCGACCTGGCGGCAGACCACCGACCGTGCGTTCACGCTGATCGGCGACGGCCGGTACGAGGACGCCGGGGCGCTGCTGGTGATGGCGGCCGACCTGGAGCCGTGGCTGTCCGACTCCTGGTTCAACCTGGCCCTGCTGCACAAGTTCCGCCGCGACTGGGAGCAGGCCCGCAGCGCCGGCCTGCGCGCCGTCGCCCTGCTCGACCGCCAGCACGGCGCCCCGGACTGGTGGAACCTCGGCATCACCGCCACCGCCCTGCAGGACTGGCCGCTGGCCCGCCGCGCCTGGCAGGCGTACGGCCTGCGGCTGCCCGGCGGCCCCGGCACCGACGGCCCGATCGAGCTCGACCTGGGCACCACCCCGGTGCGGCTGTCCCCGGACGGCGAGTCCGAGGTGGTGTGGGGCCGCCGCCTCGACCCGGCGCGGATCGAGGTGCTGTCCATCCCGCTGCCGTCCTCCGGCCGCCGCTGGGGCGAAGTGGTGCTGCACGACGGCGCGCCGCACGGCGAGCGGGTCGCCGACGGCGTCGCCTACCCGGTGTTCGACGAGATCGAGCTGTGGGCGCCCTCCCCGGTGCCGACCTGGGTGGTGCTGCTGCAGGCGGCCACCGCCGCCGACCGGGACGCGCTGGAGAAGACCGTCGCCGACGCCGGGTACGCCGCCGAGGACTGGACGTCCTCGGTGCGGCTGCTGTGCCGCACCTGCTCGGAGTCCCGGATGGCCATCGACGACGGCCACACCGCGCACCACGACCCGCACGACGACGGCGACCCGCTGCACCCCGGCCACCTCAGCCACCTCAGCCAGGGCTCGGCCGGCGGCCCCTGGCAGATCGAACGCGAATGCGGCATCGCCGCGCCCGCCGGACTGGTCCGCACCCTGCTGGAGCGCTGGGTCGCCGCCTCCCCGGCCACCCGCGCCTACCGCGACCTCGAAGAGGTGTGCTGACCCTCCCGACCCCGAGGTGCCCGGCCGCGCCGCCCCGCCCCGTACCCTGGACCGGTACACCAGCCGGACGCGGACGGAGCGGAACACAAGCGATGGCCGAGCACCACGACCACGAGCACGAGCACGACCACGAGCACCCGGGCGGCGACGTCCAGCGGGTGGTCGGCGACCTGCCCGACCTCGGCAGGGGCACCGCCCGCCCGATCACCGTGGTCGGCAACCCGGTGCTGCACCGCGAGACGCAGACCGTCACCGCCTTCGACGACGACCTCGCCGCCCTGGTCGACGACATGTTCCAGTCGATGTACGCCGCCGAGGGCGTCGGCCTGGCCGCCAACCAGATCGGCGTCGACCTGAAGGTCTTCGTCTACGACTGCCCCGACGACGACGGCGTCCGCCACGTCGGACACGTCGTCAACCCGGTGCTGGAGGAGCTCCCCGCGGGCCGCCGGATGCTGGACGACGGCCAGGAGGGCTGCCTGTCGGTGCCCACCGCCTACCAGGAGCTGGCCCGCCCGGGCTGGGCCGCCGTCAACGGCCAGGACAAGCACGGCAACCCGATCCGGGTCGAGGGCACCGGCTTCTTCGCCCGCTGCCTCCAGCACGAGACCGACCACCTGTACGGGTACCTCTACATCGACCGCCTCTCCAAGCGCGACCGCAAGGACGCCCTGCGACAGATGGCGGAGGGGACTCCCAAGTACGCCACGGTTCCGAACGACTGATCGATTGTCACAGAATCGCTTCAGTGGTTCGGATGCGCCCCATTGTTGTGCCCCACCCCCTACAGTCCTGACCAGACGTCAGAGACACGACACAAGGGGCGGGGCACAACACCATGCAGCGTCGTACAGCAGGGCGGGCCGCGATCATCGCGCTTGCCGTCACCGGACTGGCCACGGCCGTTCCCAGCGCCTGGGCCTCGGGGGGCCAGCCGACTGCGAACAAGGGCACCAAGCAGGTCGACTACCAGGGCTTCCACGCCCAGGTACCCGCCGACTGGCCGGTCATCGACCTGGCCGCGAAGCCCGACACCTGCGTCCGGTTCGACGTGAACGCCGTCTACCTGGGCACCCCGGGTGCGAACCAGAACTGTCCGGTGCACCTCGCGCCCGGCCACGCCGACGGGCTGCTGATCCAGCCCGCCGTGAGCGGCCGCACGCAGGGCACCGTCGTCCCGGGCCGGCCGGTCGGACAGGGCGTCCTCGACGAGGCCGAGGCCGGCCGCCAGATCCAGGCCCGGCTCGGCTCCTCCGGCCTTGAGGTGACGGCGACCTACGCCACCTCCTCCGACCAGGTCCGGCGGATCCTGGAGACCGCGAGCCTCGACGCCGACGCCCACGCCGTCGCGCCGGCCGCCCCCAGGACCGCCGCCGTGACCGGCGCCCCGCGCACCGACATCGCCGGCTTCGCCTTCGACCGCTGCGCCGCGCCGTCGGACGCCACCATGTCGACCTGGGCCGCGAACTCCCTGTACCGGGGCGTCGGCGTGTACATCGGCGGCCCCGCGCAGGCCTGCGCCTCGCCGGCGAAGAGCTGGGTGGACGCCCGCAACGCCGAGGGCTGGGGCTTCATGCCGCTGTACGTCGGCCGTCAGGCCTCGATCGGCAACCTGCTGGTCGACGCCGACCCGGTGGTCGCCCGCCAGCAGGGCACCGCCGCCGCCGACGACGCGATCGCCAAGGCCAACGGCCTCGGCTTCCAGCCCGGCGCCGTGCTCTACAACGACATGGAGGGCTACGACTCCAACGTCTACCGCGACCGGGTCGTCGCCTACCTGGCCGGCTGGACGGCGCAGCTGCACAGCAAGGGCTACCGCGCGGGCGTCTACACCGGCGCGGCCAGCGGTGTGAAGGACCTCTCCGCCCGGTACAACGACAGCTCCTACCCGCAGGCCGACGTGCTGTGGGCCGCCGCCTGGAACTCCCACCACGACGTCACCGACGCCGGCATGGGCCTGCCCGCCGGCGCCGGCCAGTGGACCGGCGGCCGCCGCGGCCACCAGTACTCCGGCAACGTCACCGAGTCCTACGGCGGCGTCAGCATGGCCATCGACGCCAACTACCTGGACGTCACCTCGAAGGCCTCCGGCAACACCCTGAAGCCCGGCCAGCGGCTCGCCTCGGGTCAGAGCCTGACCAGCGACTCGATGACGCTGACCATGCAGGCCGACGGCAACCTGGTCGCCTACCTGAAGGCCGGCACCGGCAGCCGTCCGCTGTGGAGCACCAACACCTACGGCAACGCCGGCGCCTACGCGGTCATGCAGGACGACGGCAACCTGGTGATCTACCGCGCCGACGGCGGCCCGGGCAACGGCGGCGCGCTGTGGGCCACCACCACCGCGAGCGCCGGCGCGTACGCGACGCTGCAGGACGACGGCAACTTCGTGGTCTACCGCCAGGGCGGCGGCCAGGGCACCGGCGCGCTGTGGGCCAGCTACACCGGGGCGCTGTCGACCACGATCTTCTCCGGGCAGCAGCTGTCCAAGAACCAGTGGACCCAGTCGGCGACCGTCCGCATGGTCATGCAGGACGACGGCAACCTGGTGCTCTACCGCCGCAGCGACAACAGCGTGCTGTGGACCAGCTACACCTACAACAACCCGGGCGCGTACCTCTTCATGCAGCCCGACGGCAACCTGGTGATCTACAAGGCCGGCACCACCACCGGCGCCCTCTGGCAGAGCAGCTCCTACAACAACCCGGGCGCGTACGGGCTGCTGCAGGACGACGGCAACTTCGTGGTCTACCGCCAGGGCGGCGGCCCGGCCACCGGCGGCCCGCTCTGGGCCACCAGCACCTACGGCCAGTGACGCGAAGGCCGGCTCCGGACAACGGCCGAGGGCCGCACCCCCGCTCAGCGGCGGGGGTGCGGCCCTCGGGCCGTTCGGGCGCCGGCCTAGAAGTCGTCGTCGAAGGAGACCGAGCCCTCGACGGCGACCTGGTACGCGGAGACCCGGCGCTCGAAGAAGTTGGTCAGCTCCTGGACGTTCTGCAGCTCCATGAACCCGAACGGGTTGGTCGAGCCGTAGCGGATCGGCAGGCCGAGCCGGGCCAGGCGCTGGTCGGCGACGGCCTCCAGGTACTGGCGCATCGACTCGGTGTTCATGCCGGGCAGGCCGTCACCGCACAGGTCCTGGGCGAACTGGAGCTCGGCCTCGACGGCCTCCTCCAGCATCTCGGTGACCTGCTGGGCCATCTTGTCGTCGAAGAGGTCGGGCTCCTCCTCGCGGACGGTGTCGACCACCGAGAACGCGAAGTCCATGTGCATGGACTCGTCGCGGAACACCCAGTTGGTGCCGGTCGCCAGGCCGTGCAGCAGGCCGCGGCTGCGGAACCAGTACACGTAGGCGAACGCGCCGTAGAAGAACAGGCCCTCGACGCAGGCCGCGAAGCAGATCAGGTTCAGCAGGAAGGCCCGCCGGTCCTCCTTGCTCCGCAGCGAGTCGATGTGGTCGACCGCGTTCATGTACTTGAAGCAGAACTGGGCCTTCTGCGCGATGGAGGGGATGTTCTCCACCGCCGCGAACGCCGCCGCCCGGTCGTCCGGGTCGGGCAGGTAGGTGTCCAGCAGCGTCAGGTAGAACTGGACGTGCACGGCCTCCTCGAACAGCTGCCGCGACAGGTAGAGCCGCGCCTCCGGCGAGTTGATGTGCTTGTAGAGGCTCAGCACCACGTTGTTCGAGACGATCGAGTCACCGGTGGCGAAGAACGCGACCAGCCGGCCGATCATGTGCCGCTCGCCCTCGGAGAGCTTGGCGAGGTCGGCGACGTCGGAGTGCAGGTCCACCTCCTCGACGGTCCAGGTGTTCTTGATCGCGTCCCGGTACCGGTCGTAGAACGACGGGTAGCGCATCGGACGCAGGGTCAGCTCGAAGCCCGGGTCGAGCAGCATCTTCTTCTGGTCTTCGGAGCTCATTACTGGCACGCCTCGCAGGACTCGGGGTTCTCCAGGGAGCAGGCGATGGCGTCCTGCTCGGCCTGGCTGAGGGTCGGGGTCTGCACCGGCACGGGCGCGGCGGTGCGGGCGGCGCCCGACGCGGCCTGGGCGATCCGGGTCGCGGGACGGGAGCGCAGGTAGTAGGTGGTCTTGAGGCCGACCTTCCACGCGTAGGCGTACATCGAGGACAGCTTGCCGATGGTCGGCGCCGCCATGAACAGGTTCAGCGACTGGCTCTGGTCGATGTACGGCTGCCGGGCGGCGGCCAGGTCGATCAGCGCGCGCTGCGGGAGCTCCCACGCGGTGCGGTACAGCGAACGGACCTCCTCCGGCAGCCACTTGAAGTCCTGCACGGAGCCGTTGGCCTCGCGCAGCGAGTCCCGGGTCTGCTGGTCCCAGACGCCGAGCTCCTTCAGCTCGCGCACCAGGTACGGGTTGACCTGGAGGAACTCGCCGGACAGCGTCTCGCGCTTGAACAGGTTGGACACCTGCGGCTCGATGCACTCGTAGACGCCGGCGATGGACGCGATGGTCGCGGTCGGGGCGATCGCCAGCAGCAGCGAGTTGCGCAGGCCGGTCTCGGCGATCCGGGCGCGCAGCGCGTCCCAGCGGCCGGTCCACTGCGGGGCGGCGGAGCCGAAGTGGTCGATGTGCAGCTGGCCGCGGGCGGCGCGGGTCTCGCCGTACGCCTCGTGGCGGCCGAACTGCTCGGCGAGGTCCGCGGAGCGCTCGTACGCGGTGAGCATGATGCGCTCGGCGATCAGCGTGGACAGCTGCTTCGCCTCGGCGGAGTCGAAGTCCAGCCGCAGCTTGAAGAAGACGTCCTGCAGGCCCATCACGCCGAGGCCGACCGGCCGCCAGCGGGAGTTGGACGCCCCGGCCTCGGTGGTCGGGTAGAAGTTGATGTCGATCACGCGGTCGAGGAAGGTGACCGCGGTGCGCACGGTGGCGTCCAGGCGGTCCCAGTCCATCGCGCCCAGCAGGTCGTCCGCCGAGGCGCCCGGGGCGACGTGCGCGCCCAGGTTGACCGAGCCCAGGTTGCAGACCGCGGTCTCGGAGTCGTCGGTGACCTCCAGGATCTCGGTGCACAGGTTGGAGGAGTGCACCGTGCGGCCCGGCAGCGCGGTCTGGTTGGCGGCCCGGTTGGAGGCGTCCTTGAAGGTCATCCAGCCGTTGCCGGTCTGCGCCAGGGTGCGCATCATCCGGGCGTACAGGGTCTGCGCGGGGATGGTGCGGACGGCCTTGCCGGCCTGCTCGGCCTTGCGGTAGGCCTCGTCGAACTCCTCGCCCCACAGGTCGACCAGCTCGGGGACGTCCGCCGGGGAGAACAGCGACCAGTCCTGGTCGGCGTTCACGCGGCGCATGAACTCGTCCGGGATCCAGTGCGCCAGGTTCAGGTTGTGGGTGCGGCGGGCCTCTTCGCCGGTGTTGTCGCGGAGCTCCAGGAACTCCTCGATGTCGGCGTGCCAGGTCTCCAGGTACACGCAGGCCGCGCCCTTGCGCCGTCCGCCCTGGTTGACCGCCGCCACGGAGGAGTCCAGGGTGCGCAGGAACGGGACGATGCCGTTCGACTTGCCGTTGGTGCCGCGGATCAGCGAGCCGCGGGAGCGGATCCGGGAGTAGGACAGGCCGATGCCGCCGGCGTGCTTGGACAGCCGGGCGATCTGCGCGTAGCGGTTGTAGATCGAGTCCAGGTTGTCCAGCGGCGAGTCCAGCAGGTAGCAGGAGGACATCTGCGGGTGCCGGGTGCCGGAGTTGAACAGCGTGGGGGAGCTGGTCAGGTACTCCAGGCGGCTCATCAGCCGGTAGAGCTCGGCCACCTCCAGCACCGACTGCTCGGAGTCGCCGACCGCCAGGCCCGCCGCCACGCGCAGCAGGAAGTGCTGCGGGGTCTCGACCACCTTGCGGGTGATCGGGTGGCGCAGCAGGTAGCGGGACTGCACGGTGCGCAGGCCGAAGTACTCGAAGCGGTCGTCGGCGGAGTCGTCGATCAGCGAGTCGAACAGCGCGGCGTGGGCGGCGACCAGCTCGGCGGTGGCGTCGCCGATCAGGCCCTCGGCGTGGCCGACGGCGATCGAGGCGGAGAACGAGGTGACGCCCTGTGTGGCGGCCTCGTCGGCGATCTCCATCGCCAGCAGGCGGGCGGCCAGCTTCGAGTACTGCGGGTCCTCGGCGATCATCGACGCGGCGGCCTCCACGGCCAGCCCCCGCAGCTCGGCGAAGTCCGAGCCGGCGTGGCGGCCGCGCAGCGCGGCGGCGGCGACGTGGCCGGGGTCCACCTGGGGGAGGTCGGTGCTGCGGTCGGTGAGCAGCCGAAGCAGCGCCGCACCGGGGTCGGTGAAGGCGACGGGGGCACCCTGGGACGGCAGGGTGACTGAGGCGGCGACGGTCAAGGCGCACTCTCTCCTGTGGCGGCGACGGACGTGGCTCGGGGTGTCCGGTGGCACACGGGAGACAGGGGAGGACGGCACGCCGAAAACGCTCGATCGGCGCGCGAATGACCCACCCCCGGCCCGCCCGCGAGGCCGGACGGCAAAACAGTGCTGCATGGCGTCTGCGGGGATGCCGTGTCGCACACCGTCAGCAGGTCCTCGGACTGCGCGGGCGTCGCTACAGCCCGCTCACCGTTGCGGGGCAGTCCCGGATTCGCACCGGGTTCCCCTGCTTCGACAGCGAGGTCGAGCATACATGTTGTGGCGGCTGGAGCTGGCGGCACCAGATGTAGTAGCGCGTGTCGCGTCGTGGTGCCGCGCGTAGACAACGGGAACCGCGCCGGAGCCGTCGGGGAACCCCCGCGAAACCGCCGCGAAACCGCCTCAGAACCGCATCGTGTAGACCATCAGGTCCACCCCGGGGGCCGCCGTCCAGTCCCGTTCGGGGGTGCGGAGGAAGCCCAGAGCATCGTAGATCCGGTGCGCCGCGGTCATCGCCGGCCGGGTGGAGAACGCCATCCCGGCCAGGCCGAGTTCCCGGCTGCGGGCGATCGCCGCGGACACCAGCGCCCGGCCGACGCCGCGCCCGCGGGCCGCCGCGCCGACCGCCAGCATCCGGATCTCGCCCTCGTCCGGGCGCGCGATGTCCGCCCACGCGGTGCCGCCCGTCGCGAAGGTCACACAGCCGAGCACCGGCCCGCCCGCGCCGTCCACGGCGACCAGCAGCTCGGCCTCCCGGTTGCGCCGCGCGGCGTCCCGCAGGAGCTCGACGTAGTCGGAGTCGGGGCGGGTGTGGCCGTCGCCGACGAAGGCTTCGACGCTCACCTCCCCGGCTCCGGCGAGGTCGTGGTCGAGGGCGCGGCGGACGATCGGGGAGTGCATCCGGACAGTGTGCCGGACGGCCCGCGGCGCCGGTCGGCCAGGTCCCGGTGACGTTCCGCCGCAGCCTGGCAGGAACACGCGGTTGCCCCGACATCCTGCCACTGCCATGCTGGCCGGGTGCTGAGGAACGTCGCGGCGGTCGTGCTGGAGGAGGTCCACCCCTTCGAACTGGGCGTGGCCTGCGAGGTGTTCGGCCTGGACCGCGGCGACTGCGGCCTGCCGGTGTACGAGTTCGGCCTGGTCGGCGACCGGCCCGGGCCGATGCGCACCCACGCCGGCTACGACGTCCACGTCCCGTACGGCCCGGAGCGGATCGCCGAGGCCGACCTGGTGATCGCCACCGCCACCGGCATCCGCGAGCACTACCCCGAGGCCCTCTGCGAGGCGCTGCGGGCCGCGTACGCGCGCGGCGCGTACCTGCTGTCGATCTGCTCCGGCAGCTTCCTGCTCGGCGCCGCCGGCCTGCTCGACGGGCGGCGCAGCACCACCCACTGGCGGCACGCCGAGCTGATGGCCGAGCGCTTCCCGCTGACCACCGTCGAACCCGACGTGCTGTACGTGGACGACGACCCGGTGATCACCTCGGCCGGCACCGCCGCCGGCATCGACGCCTGCCTGCACCTGGTGCGCAAGGTGCAGGGCGCCGAGGTGGCCCGGGAGATCGCCCGCCGGATGGTGGTCGCCCCGCACCGCGACGGCGGGCAGGCCCAGTTCGTCAACCGCCCGCTGCCGGCCGGCGGCGACTCGCTGGCGGGCACCCTGGAGTGGATGCGCCGCCACCTGGAGCGCGAGACCAGCGTGGACGACCTCGCGCGGCACGCCCACATGTCCCCGCGCACCTTCGCCCGGCGCTTCCAGCAGGAGACCGGCACCACCCCGCACCGCTGGCTGACCGGCCAGCGGGTGCTGTTCGCGCAGCGCCTGCTGGAGTCCACCGACGAGAGCGTGGACGCCGTCGCCGCCCGCTGCGGCTTCGGCAACGCCGCCACCCTGCGGCACCACTTCGGCCGCCGGGTCGGCACCACCCCGCAGGCCTACCGGCGGGCCTTCGGCGGCCCCGGCCGGAAGGCCGGGCTCCGCGCGGGCTGACGGTCGGTCAGGACAGGTGCCCGGTCTGGTTCCAGCCGGACGGGCGCAGCCGGCCCTCGCGCGCCCGCCACACGCTGGTCGAGCAGTTGGCGACCGGCGGCAGCGCCAGCAGCTCCTCCTCGCCGAGGCGGTCCAGCACGTGACGCAGCATCAGCACCGTGCAGTCGTGCGCGACCAGCAGCACCGGGCGGCCCGCCTCCTCCTCGCCCAGGTCGCGCAGCAGGCCGCGCACCCGCAGCGCCACGTCCAGCCAGGACTCGCCGCCCGGCGGCCGGTAGTACAGCTCGCCCATCCGCCGGCGGCGCTCCGCCTCGGCGGGGTGGTCGCGTTCGATGGCGGCCTTGGTGAGCATCTCCAGCACGCCCAGCTCGCGGTCGCGCAGCCGCTCGTCGTACCGCACCGGCAGGCCCACCGGGACGGCGCCCAGGCCGGACGCCTGGGCCAGGGCGATTCTCGCGGTCTCCACCGTTCGCACGTACGGGGAGCACCACACCGAGCGGGGCCGGTCGGCGGGCGGCAGGGCGGCCCACCAGCGGCCCAGGTCGACGGCCTGGGCCTGGCCGCGCATGGACAGCGGGATGTCGGCGTCCCGGCTGGTGATCGGGACGGTCAGCGCACCGGTGGAGTCCGCGTGCCGGAACTCCACGTTGGCCGTGGACTCGCCGTGCCGGGTGGCGATCAGCACCGACGGCAGCCGCCGTCCGCCGTCGGTCTGGGTGCGGTGCCCGGTGCGTACCGTGGTGAGGTCGGTCATTGGCGGTGGCTCCCCGTTGTCGGTGCTGCGTCGGTGGTGCTCGTCTTCTCCCCGGTCTCTCCCGAAAAAGGCGGTCATAACAGATGATCGCGCCGTCACCCGGGTGTCGATCGAGGCAACGGCGCGACCCAAGGGCGCATTCGGGGGCGAGTTGCGCCCCCGCACGCGTCAGTGCGCCAGCGTGGGCTGCGGGGCCCGCTCCACGGCCTCGTCGCCGGCCTCCGCGGAGTAGTCGGCCTTCGAGGTCTCGTCGGTCCCCTCCGGGGCCTTCACGGCCCGCAGCACCAGCGTCAGCACCACCGCGACGAGCAGGTTCAGCACGAACCCGGTCAGGCCGATGTACCCGACCTCCCCGAGCACCGGGATCTGCGCCGCCGACCCGCCGAAGTGCTTGGTGGCCGCCGACGAGATCCCGTACGCCTTCCAGGTGCCGTAGACCATGCCGACCGCCCAGCCGGCCAGCAGCGCCCAGCGGTGGAACCAGCGGGTGAACAGGCCCGCCACCAGCGCCACCGCGGTCTGCAGGATCCACACGCCGCCCAGCAGCTGCATGTTGATCGCCGCCTGCTTGTCCATCACCAGCACGAACGCCAGCGCGCCGACCTTCACCAGCAGCGAGGCGATCTTCGCCACCCGGGTCTCGTCGGCCGGCGTCGCGTCCGGCTTCACGAACTCCTTGTAGACGTTGCGGGTGAACAGGTTCGCCGCCGCGATCGACATGATCGCGGCCGGCACCAGCGCGCCCACCCCGATCGCCGCGAACGCCACGCCCGTGAACCAGCTCGGGAACATGTCCGCGAACAGCTGCGGCACCGCCAGCTGGGCATTGAACTTCTTGTCGCCCCGGCTCACCCCGGCGGCGATCGCCATGAAGCCCAGCAGCGCCAGCAGGCCCAGCATCAGCGAGTACGTCGGCAGGATCGCCATGTTGCGGCGCACCGTGTTCCGGGACTTCGCCGCCAGCACGCCCGTCACCGAGTGCGGGTACATGAACAGCGCCAGCGCCGACCCGAACGCCAGCGTCGCGTACTGCCACTGCGAGGCCGTCGCGATGATCAGCGACCCGGAGGACTTCCCGGTCGCGGGGTCGGGCTGGAACTTGTGCGCCGCCGCGTCGAAGATGTGCCCGTAGCCGCCCAGCCGCATCGGGATGTAGATCACCGCGACCAGGATCACCACGTACACCAGGGTGTCCTTGACGAAGGCGATCAGCGCCGGCGCCCGCAGGCCCGAGGAGTACGTGTACGCGGCCAGCACGCCGAACGCCAGGAACAGCGGCAGGTCCTGCAGGAACCAGTTCCCGGTGCCGCCCACGCCCAGCACGTCCAGCACCGCCTGGATGCCCACCAGCTGCAGCGCCACGTACGGCATGGTCGCCAGGATGCCGGTCAGCGCCACCGCCACCGACAGCCCGCGCGAGCCGTACCGGCCGCGCACGAAGTCCGCCGGCGTCACGTAGCCGTGCACCCGCGACACCGACCACAGCCGGGGCAGGATCAGGAACACCAGCGGGTACGCGACGATCGTGTACGGCACCGCGAAGAAGCCCGCCGCGCCGGTCGCGTAGACCGCCGCCGGCACCGCGATGAAGGTGTACGCCGTGTACAGGTCGCCGCCCAGCAGGAACCAGGTGATCCAGGTCCCGAAGCTGCGGCCGCCCAGGCCCCACTCGTGCAGGTGCTGGGCGTTGTCCGCCCGGCGCCAGCGCGAGGCCAGGAAGCCCATCACGGTGACGGCGGCGAAGAACAGCAGGAAGACCGTCATCGCGGTCCAGTCCACGTGCTTCACGACTGCTCACCCCCGTCCGGCTGGGACGGCACCGGCAGCGGCTTCGCCGAGGCGGCCCTGCGGGCCGCCTCGTCACGCCGCAGCAGGAAGTACGCGGAGGTGGTGAACACCGCCGACAGCGGCACCCACAGCAGCTGGTACCAGTAGAAGAACGGCATGCCGCCGAGCGCCGGCTCGGCCTTGGCGTACGACGGCACCCACAGCACCACCACGATCGGCACCAGCAGGCACAGGCCTGCCAGCACCCGGGCGGGGGAGACCGCGGGCAGTGCGCCCGCGGATGGCGATTGAGACGACACGAGCGGCTCCCGGATGACGAGGAGTCACCTCACTGGCACCGCACCGCACATCGCTGCACGTCCGCCGAGCAGTACCTTCGGTGATCGAAAGGTCCCCGCGAGAGTAGGGCAGCGGAGTGAGCTGTGTCACTACCCTGTCAACTTCGTGTTGTCCGACGGCTATTCGGGCCGCTGCAGCCTGGTGGTGAACTTGTAGCGGTCGCCGCGGTAGATCGACCGCACCCACTCCACCGGCGCGCCGTCCGCGTCGAAGGAGTGCCGGGACAGCTGCAGCATCGGCAGCCCCAGGTCGGAGCCGAGCAGGCCGGCCTCGCGCGGGTTGGCGAGGGTGGTCTCGATGGTCTCCTCGGCCTCCGCGACCGTCACGCCGTAGACCTCGCGGAGCGCGGTGTACAGCGAGTTGTGCTTGGCGAGGTTGCGCCGGAGCGCGGGGAAGCGCTTGGCCGACAGGTGCGCCACCTCGATGGCCATCGGGTCGCCGTTGGCGAGCCGCAGGCGCTCGATGCGCAGCACGCGCCCGCCGGGCTTGATGTCCAGCAGCGGGGCGAGCCGCTCGTCCGCTGAGATGTAGGCGACCTCGACCAGCCGGGAGGTGGGCTCCAGGCCCTGGGCGCGCATGTCCTCGGTGTACGAGGTCAGTTGCAGGGCCTGGGCGACCTTCGGCTTGGCGACGAAGGTGCCCTTGCCCTGGATGCGCTCCAGCCGGCCCTCGACCACCAGCTCCTGCAGGGCCTGCCGGACGGTGGTGCGGGAGGTGTCGAACTGGGCGGCCAGCGCCCGCTCCGGCGGGACCGGGGTGCCGGCCGGCTGGGTCTCGGTCAGCTGCAGCAGGTGCCGCTTCAACCCGTAGTACTTGGGCACCCGGGCCGTGGTGGTGGCAGGGCCGGTCTGGGTCGGCACCGTGGAGCCCTCGGCGAGCGCCGCCGAATCCCTGTCGCCACTCATGGCAGCTCTCACTCCTCGTTGGAGACGGGGCCTTAAGGGACCCCTAAGTCCTATGTAACAGCACATGGTTGCACGCGCGGGGAAGCAAGCGGGAGCGCCTGCGGGCAAACCGGCATGCGACGGGCCCGGAACGGTGCGCCTGGCGCCCGCCCGGGCCCGTACCCGAGTGTCTCAGCCGGCGGCGGCCGCGGTCACCGCGAGTCCGGCCAGCGCCTCCGCCGCGGCGATCGCGCAGACCCGCGAACCGCCGTACGTGGCAAGGGTGGTGACGCCGTGCGGGGCGAACAGGTCGGCCAGGCCGTGGGCGGTGCCGATCTCCACCACCACGGCGTCCGGACGGTGCTCCACCAGGGCGAGCGCGGCCCGGCGCATCCAGGAGTGGCGGTGCACGTCGCGCACCACCAGCACCAGCGGACGGCCCACCGCCGCGCCCAGCAGCGGGGCGGTGTCGATCTCGGCGTCCTCGGCGGCGACCGCCACGTGCAGCAGGCCGGAGCCCTCGGTCACGGTGGCGGGCGGGGAGACCCGGCTGGAGGTGGTGCCGGGGACCAGCTCGGCCAGCGGGCCGGCCACGCCCCACGGGGTGTCCTCGCCGGCCGCGATGTTCGCGCCGGGGGAGAACTCCACCACGTGCGGGACGCCGCCCAGCGGGCGCAGCTCGCCGGTGATCCGCAGCGCCCGGCGGGCGGCGGCCAGGCCGACCCCGACCTCGCCCTGCTCGCCCACCAGCGAGGCGCGCAGGTCGGCGGACCAGCGGGCCACCGCCCGGTTGCGCTCGGCGGCCTCGTGCAGCCGCTCGGCGGACAGCCGGCCCTCGCGGACCGCCCAGACCAGCGCGTCGCGCAGGTACACGAAGGCGTCCTCGTCCTGCAGGCCGCCGCCGACGCAGATGGTGTCGGCGCCGGCCGCGACGGCCCGCACCGAGCCGGCCGCGACGCCGTGGGTGCCGGAGATGGCGCCCATCTCGATGCCGTCGGTGACGATCAGCCCGTCGAAGCCGAGCTCCTCGCGGAGCAGGCCGGTGAGGATCCGCTGCGACATGGTGGCGGGCAGCGCGGCGTCGTAGGCGTCGAACAGGATGTGCGCCGTCATGATGCTCTTCGCGCCGGCCGCGATGGCGGCCTTGAAGGGCAGCAGGTGCTGGCCGAACTGCTCGGCGGCCAGGTCGATCCGGGGCAGCCCGAGGTGCGAGTCGCCGGCGGTGTCGCCGTGGCCGGGGAAGTGCTTGGCGCAGGCCGCGACGCCGGCCGACTGCAGGCCGCGGATGTACGCGGCGGTGTGCCGGGCCGCCAGGTCGCCGTCGCCGCCGAAGGAGCGGACGCCGATCACCGGGTTGTCGGGGTTGGAGTTGACGTCCGCGTCGGGCGCGTAGTTGAGGTTCACGCCGACGGCGGCCAGGTCGAACCCGATGGAGCGGGCGACCCGCTCGGTGAGGTCGGTGTCGTCGACCTCGCCGAGCGCCAGGTTCCCCGGGTAGGAGGAGCCGCTGGTCACTTCGAGGCGGGTGACGTCGCCGCCCTCCTCGTCGATGGCGATCAGCAGGTCGCCGTTGAGCGCGTACATCTCCGCGGTCAGCGCGGCGACCTGCTGCGGGGTGCGGATGTTGCGGCCGAACAGGGCGACGCCGCCGAGTTCGCCGTCGCCCAGTCTGCGGCGCAGCCACTCGGGCGCGGTCAGACCGGCGAAGCCGGGCTGCAGGACCGCTCCGGCGTCGCGCAGGAGTTCGGCGCTTTCCGTACCGGGCATCGCCATGTTTCCTTCCCTGGGGGTGGAGGTGCTTCAGGTGCGATTGGGGTGTGGAAGGGGACTCAGCCCTTGACCGCACCGGCGGTGAGACCCGCCGACACCTTCTTCTGGAAGAACACGAACAGGATGATCACGGGCAGCGAGACCAGCAGACCGCCGGCCATCTGCGAGCCGTAGTCCGCGGCCCGGGTCGGCGTGGAGGAGTAGAACGTCAGCCAGATCATCGAGGTCTTGGAGCCGCCGCTGCTGTTCAGCAGGGTGCTGGCGACGACGAACTCGTTCCACGCCTGGATCCAGCTGTAGACCGCGGTGGTGACCAGGCCGGGCAGGGTGAGCGGCAGGATGACGCGGAAGAACGCGCCCCACTGGGTGCAGCCGTCGACCATGGCGGCCTCGTCCAGCTCCGCCGGGATGTTGACGATGAACGAGCGCAGCGTCCAGATCACGTACGGGACGGTGAAGACCAGGTAGGCGAAGACGACGCCGATCAGGCTTCCGGTCATGTGGGCGCCGTTCATCACCACGAACAGCGGGATGAGGATCGCCATCAGCGGCACCATCTGGACCACCAGCATGGTGACGATGAAGAAGCTGCGGCCGCGGAAGTTGAACCGGGCCACCGCGACGGCGGCGAGGAAGCCGACCGCGACACCGAGGACCACCGCGCCGAGCGTGAGGATCAGGGTGTTCTGCAGGGCCGGCAGGAATTCCTTGTCGTCGAAGATCGTCTTGTAGCTGTCCAGCGAGAACGCGGACGGCCAGAACGTCGGGTCCTGGGAGATCAGGTCCTTGTTCGTCTTGAACGTGGTGATGATCATCCAGTAGATCGGGAACGCCATCACGACCGCGAACAGCAGGGCGAGGGTGTTCCAGACCCAGGTCATGACGCCGCTGCGGCCAACCTCGGTCTCCTTGACCTTCTTCTTCTTGACCGGAGCCGGCGGCTGCTGGGTCTTCGGAGCGGGGGACGTGACGTTGCTCATCGCTCGTTGGCTCCGATCTTGAGCATCTGGCGGATGTAGAACACGAGTACCGCCAGCATCATGAGGATCATGACGATCGAGATCACCGAGGCTTCGCTGTACCGGGAGGCGGAGACGCCCTGCTGGTACAGGTAGACGCCGATGGTCCGGTAGCCCTTCTCGGGGGCGGCGTTGCGCAGCGAGAAGATCTGGGCGAAGACCTGGAAGTCCCAGATGAAGCTCAGCGCGGTGCTGATCATCAGGAAGGGCCGGATGACCGGGATGGTCACGTGGCGGAAGGCCTGGAAGCTGTTGGCGCCGTCCAGCTTGGCGGCCTCCATCAGCTCCTTGGGCACCTGGGTGAGCGCGGCGTACAGGCCGAGGACCAGGAAGGGCAGGGCGCCCCAGATGACGACGGCGGCGGCGACCACGTACAGGCCGACGGTCGGGTCGCCGAACCAGTCGTAGTGCTTCCAGCTCTCGTCGCCGGTGATCAGGTAGGCGATGTAGTCGACCACGCCGCCGTTGGACGCGAACAGCCAGCGGAAGACCTGGCCGTTGACCAGCGCCGGGATCGCCCAGACGAACATCATCACGGTGATGACGGTGACCCGGACCCAGTTGGAGACCCGGCCCAGCAGCAGCGCGATCAGCATGCTCAGCACCATGGAGACGACGACCAGCTCCGTGGTGAAGTAGATCGAGCGCAGGACCACGTCCCAGAAGTCGCTGTCGCCCAGCACGTTGGTGAACCCGTCGAGGCCGATGTACTCGGCCTTCTCGGGGTGGGCCAGCAGGGCGTAGCGGTTGACGTTCTGCAGCGACAGGTCGATCAGGCGGTACACCGGGTACGCCAGAACGCCCACGAGCACGACGACCGCGGGCAGCAGGAGGGTGTAGGGGATGTACTGGCCGCCCGCGAAGAGGCCGCGCCGCTGCGGCTTCTTCACCGGGGCAGGCCCCTGGCTCTCGGGCCGGGTCACGGCCTCGTTGGTGGTCACACTCATCAGGGTCCTTCCCGGGCCCGCGGATCTGGTCGGTCCTGGCGCACGGGTGGGCAGTCCGCGCGATTGCGGACTGCCCACCTCCTATCCGGCGCTCAGTGCGGTGGTCCGTCCGGGGAGTTCCGGACTCCCCGGGCCGACCTGCGGATCAGCTGATGTCAGCTCAGCCGTTCAGGGTCTTGAGGACGTCGCCCTCGGCCTTCTTGAGCTCGGCGGCCGGGTCGCCACCGGCGGCGATCGCGCCGAAGGCGTCCTTCAGAGCGGTCTCGTTGGCGCCGGACCACAGCGGGGAGTTCGGGATGAACCAGGTCTTGCCCTCGGCGGCGGCACCGGCGGCGACGTTGGCCGGGTCGGCCTTCTTGTAGGTGTCGACCAGGTTCTTCGCGTTCGGGATCGCGTGCTTGGCGAGCGCGGTCTGCTGCGCGGTGTTGGTGAAGATCTGCAGGAAGGTCGCGCCCAGGCCCGGGTTCTTGGCGTTGGTCGGAACGGCCAGGTCGGAGCCGCCGAGGAAGGCCGGGGTCGGCTCGCCGGCCGCCGCGCCCGGGAGGGCGATGGTGGCGAGCTTGTCCTTGAGGGCCGGGTTGCCGTTCTTCTCGTCGGTGACCGAGCCGACCTCCCAGCCGTTGCCGATGATGGCGGCGATGTTGCCCTTGGCCATCTGGGCGTCCTGGTCGGTCTCGTCGGAGGTGGTGCCACCGGTCGAGAAGTTCTTCTGGAGGTCGGCCCAGGTGGCGACGCCCTCGACGAACTTCGGGTCGCTCAGGGTGCTGGCGAACTTGGCGCCGTCCTTCTTGGCGATGACGTTCTTGACGCCGTAGGAGCCGGCGCCGAAGGAGACGGCGGTGTACCAGTTCTTGCCCGGCAGGTACAGGGCGGAGAAGTTCGGGGTGCCCGCGTTGGCGGCCTTGACCTTGGTCAGGGCCTCCTTCAGCTCGGCCAGGGTGGTCGGGGCCTGGGTGACACCGGCGGCCTCGAAGAGGTCCTTGCGGTAGATCATGACGCGGGCGCCGGCGTAGTACGGGACGGCGTAGGTCTTGGAGCCGTCGGCGGTCTGGCCGGAGGCGGCCAGCGAGTCCAGCCACTTGTCCGAGTTGTCGAACTGGCCCTTGACCGAGGTGAGGTCGACGAACGAGTCGGCGTCGATGTACTTGGCGGCCTGGGTGTTGCCGATCTCCAGGGCGTCGGGGGCGTTGCCGGAGAGCAGCGCGGTGTCCAGCTTGGTGGTGTAGTTCGACCACGACTGCCACTGGATGTCGACCTCGGCGCCGGTCTGGGCGGTGAACTCCTTCTTCGCCTCGTCGACCACGCCCGGCCACTGCTTCTGGGCGTCGTCCATCAGCCAGACGGTGATCTTCTTGCCCTTGCCGTCCTTGCTCAGGGTGGCCTTGTCACCGCCGGAGCTGGACGAAGACGAGGAGCAAGCCGAGGCGACGAGCACAGTGGCAATGGCGGCCACGGCTGCGATCTTGCGGTTCAAACCATCCTCCAGAGGGATGAGCAAGGTAGGGCACCGGGCTGCCGGGCCACTGGGCCCTGAAGCTGCGTCGTGCCGTAGGGGGAACGTCACCGAATGACACGGACACGAACTGCCGGGGCAGGCGGGCCGATCCGTGAGGTGGAGTAGACCATTGGTTTAGACCAACGCCTGGAGATTGGCATGGACCAATGACGAGCGTCAAGGGATCGCGAAGCGTCTGCACAAGCCGTTATCAACGCTTGACTCGGCCGTGTTGGACTGGACCAAGTCGGGGGCGGATCCGGATATGGCGGGGCGAATCGACCACGGCGGAACGCATCGCTCCGGTTGCTCAACGTGGCCTGAAGGGCACCTTAAGTGAGCCTTAAGCGGCATACCCACCGAGGTATTGACGTGATCGGGGCAGAATCAGCAACGGATCGACAACAAGCGTGAGTTGTAACCATCACGCGCGTTGACCCGGCAATTGGTCTGGGCCAGTATCCGAAAAGCTGGTCTGTACCACCCGCGCAGACCTCCCCGCACCTATTTCGGAGGATTCGCGTGAAGCGTCAGGTTCTGGCCACGCTCGGCACCGCCGCGCTGCTGGCCACCGCCGTCGGCTGCTCGTCCGACGGCACATCGGCCGCTCCCGCCGGCGCGATCGACCCGAAGAACGTGACCGGCACGGTCACCGTGTGGCTGATGGACGACGCCCAGAAGAGCTGGCCGGAGCTGGTGCAGCAGGTCAACGACGAGTTCGCGGCCAAGTACCCCAACGTGCAGCTGAAGCTCAGCTACCACAGCTGGAAGGACAAGATCGCCGAGCTGGACGCCGCGATCGCCGCCAACCAGGCCCCCGACGTGGTCGAGCTCGGAAACACCGAGACCACCAAGTACATGGTCAACGGCGCGCTGGCCGGACTCGACCGGACCCTTTTCGACAACTCCGACAACTGGATCAAGGGTCTCGCCGACACCTGTACGTACAACCAGAAGCTTTACTGCGTCCCCTATTACGCGGGCGCCCGGGTCGGCGTCTACAACGCGAAGATGTTCCAGGACGCCACCGGTTCCGCGGACCTCCCGCAGACCGAGGACGAACTGACCGCCGCGCTCGACAAGGTGGCCCAGCGCAACAAGAGCGTCCCGGGCTTCTCCGCGCTCTACCTGCCCGGCCCGTACTGGTACGCCGCGATGTCCTACGTCACCGCGTTCGGCGGCTCGATCGCCAAGTTCGACTCCAGCGGCATCTGGCACGGCACCCTGCACGACCCCAAGTCGCAGGCCGGCCTCCAGCACTTCGTCAACCTGGTGCGGACGTACAACAAGGGCGACCTCAAGGTGAACGAGGCCAAGCAGGCCGGCGTGCTCGGCCACGAGAAGGCCGCGCTGATCTACGCCAACGGCTGGGAGCTGAGCGACGCCGTCGCCCCGATCACCGGCACCCCGGCGCTCAAGGACTCGCTGAAGATCGTCACCATGCCCGGCCCGAACGGCAAGCCGCTGCCCTCCTTCATCGGCGGCTCCGACCTGGCCGTCACCGCCAAGTCGCAGAACGCCGCGGCGGCCACCGACTGGATCAAGATGTTCACCAGCACCAAGTCCGAGCAGGTGCTCGCCGACAAGGACACCCTCCCCAACAACCTCACCCAGCTGGCGCCGCTCAAGAACAAGCCCGCCACCGCCGCCGCCGCCAACGCCGTCCAGGACGCCTGGTTCACCCCGGCCGCCCCCGGCTGGGGCGCGGTCGAGAAGCAGAACGTCCTGGTGAACATGCTGGACGCGATCTTCAAGGGCAAGAGCGTCGAGGACGCCACCAAGGAGGCCGACGCGCAGATCGACCAGCTGATCAACAACCCGTCCTGATCCGATTCCGACGGACCGGGTGCCGACGCGCGGTGCCCGGTCCACGTAGGATCGGCACAGCACAGTTCCACGCAGCGAGGGTGCGGACTCGCCGCCGTTCCAGAGGTCCCCGTCGGGCGTCCCGCCCCACGGGTGAGAACCATCTCTCCACGGAGGCACACCCCGATGTCCGACCCGCAGACTGTTTCCGTACCCGGCAGGATCATGTCGGCGGAGATGGCCGAGCAGCCGGCCGTCCTGCAGCGCATCCTCGACGAGGGTGCGCCCGCGATCCGTGAGATCGCCACGCAGATCGCCGCCCGCAACCCGCGGTTCGTCCTGCTCACCGCCCGCGGCACCTCCGACAACGCCGCGCTGTACGCCAAGTACCTGATCGAGGTCCTGCTCGGCAAGCCCGCCGGCCTCACCTCGATGTCCACCACCACCGCGTACGGCGCCAAGCCGGACCTCACCGACTGCCTGGTCATCACCGTCAGCCAGTCCGGCGGCTCGCCCGACCTGGTCGCCTCCACCAAGGCCGCCCGCGAGGCCGGCGCGATCACGCTGGCCGTCACCAACAACGCCGGCTCGCCGCTCGCCGAGGTCTCCGAGTTCCACATCGACGTGCTGGCCGGGCCGGAGAAGGCGCTGCCCGCCACCAAGACCTACACCGCCGAGCTGCTCGCGCTGTACCTCTTCGTCGAGGGCCTGCGCGGCAACGACGGCTCCGCGGCGAAGGTGCTGCCGGAGCTGGCGGCCGGGATCCTGGCCCGCCAGGCCGAGGTCAAGGCGCTCGCCGAGCGGTACCGCTTCGCCCAGCGCCTGGTCATCACCTCGCGCGGCTACGGCTACCCGACCGCCCGCGAGGCGGCGCTCAAGCTCATGGAGACCACCTACATCCCGGCCTCCCCGTTCTCCGGCGCCGACCTGCTGCACGGCCCGCTGGCCATGGTCGACAACGTCTCCCCGGTCATCGCGATCGTCCCCGACGGCCGCGGCGGCGAGGCCCTCCAGCCCGTCCTCGACCGCCTCCGCGGCCGCGGCGCGGACCTCGTGGTGGTCGGCCAGCAGGACCAGGTCGACGCCGCGAGCGCCGGCTTCGCCCTGCCCGCCGGGGTGCCCGAGGAGGTCCAGCCGATCCTGGAGATCCTGCCGCTCCAGCTCCTCGCCTACGAGGTCACCATCGCCCGCGGCCAGGACCCGGACGCGCCGCGCGCGCTGGCGAAGGTCACCGAGACCCACTGAGACCTGCTGCGCGAAGGCCGCCTCCACCCTGCGGGGTGGGGGCGGCCGTGCGTTTGCGGAAGGGTGCGAAACCAGGGGCGCGGGAGGGTGCGAAACCAGGGGCGCGGGGAACTGCGCGAAGGGGAACGTGTCCGAGGGCAAGATCGCGACGAGGGCAATGACTTGCACGTGATCGCGACCTTGCGGACGTGACTTGCGCTTGTCGCGCAGTTCTCCCCCAGCCCTGGCGGGCCGGGAGGTGCCCCCACGCGCCCCTGTTTTCGCGTCCGCACAATCCTTCGGAAAACACTACGGGCCACGGCGCCGACACAGGACCCTCAACCTGTGCGGCACCGCAGCCCGGAGCTGTATGTCGGAGGCGGGGACCGGCCGAGAGTTGTGCGGGACTCTCGAACGACGCCTCCGACCTCGGAGGGGCCTCGCGCGGTCAGGGCAGTTGCGCGGGGGGCCTCTCCTTGGTGCACTTTTATTGTGGACTAGACCAATCCGCGTTGTCCAGAGGCCCGGCGCGATTGGTCTGGACAACGTGGCCCGGAGCGGTCGGGGATACGCTCACGGTGTGCCCTCGCTGAACGAACTCGTCCGCCGCCACACCACCCTCACCGGTGCCGACGTGGAGTGGCTGCATCTGCTGGTCTCGGAGTGGCAGCTGCTCTCCGACCTGTCCTTCGCCGACCTGGTGCTGTGGATCCCCACCTGGGACGGCATCCGCTACGTCTCGGTGGCCCAGATGCGGCCCAACACCGGCCCCACCTCGTACCAGGACGACATGGTCGGCCACCTGGTGCCCCGCGGCCGCCGGCCGCTGCTGGACGCGGCGTACGACGAGGGCCGGATCGTCCGGGAGGGCGATCCGGAGTGGCGGGAGGAGGTGCCGGTGCGGGTGGAGTCCATCCCGGTGCGACGGGAGGGCAAGGTGCTGGGCGTGATCGCCCGGAACACCAACCTGCTGACGGTGCGCACCCCGAGCCGGCTGGAGCTCACCTACCTGCAGAGCGCGTCCGACCTGGCGCAGATGATCGCCGCCGGCACCTTCCCGTTCCCGGGCGCCGAACAGACCGACATGGACGCCGCGCCCCGGGTCGGCGACGGCCTGATCCGGCTGGACGCCGAGGGCGTGGTGACGTACGCCAGCCCGAACGCGCTGTCGGCGTACCACCGGCTCGGCCTGACCACCGACCTGGTGGGCAGTCATCTCGGCCAGGCCACCGCCGAGTTGGTGCCGCCGAGCCGCGGCAAGGTGCACGAGGCGATGGTGAAGATGGCCAGCGGCTGGGCGCCCCGGCAGACCGAGGTGGAGGCGCAGGGCGGCGTGGTGACCCTGCGGACCATCCCGCTGAAGCCCAAGGGGACGCCCACCGGCTCCCTGGTGCTCTGCCGCGACGTCACCGAACTCCGGCGTCGGGACCGCGAGTTGATGACCAAGGACGCCACCATCCGGGAGATCCACCACCGGGTGAAGAACAACCTGCAGACGGTCGCGGCGTTGCTGCGGCTGCAGTCCCGCCGGATGGACTCCGACGCCGGCCGGGCCGCGCTGGACGAGGCGGTGCGCCGGGTCGGTTCGATCGCCATCGTGCACGAGACGCTGTCGCAGGCGCTGGACGAGCAGGTGGCGTTCGACGAGATCGCCGACCGGGTGCTGGCGATGGTGATGGAGCTGTCCCAGGACGGCCGGGTGTCGGCCCGCCGCAGCGGCTCGTTCGGCATCCTGTCGGCCGAGGTGGCCACGCCGTTGGCGATGATCCTCACCGAGCTGACCCAGAACGCGCTGGAGCACGCGTTCGGCCCGTCCGCCTCCGGCAACCTGGAGGTGAGCGCGCTGCGCGGGCGCGCCCCGGTGAGCGGCAAGGGCTGGTCGGACAGCTGGAACAGCGGGACGCGGCCGGAGGAGTACCTGCTGATCACCGTGCAGGACGACGGCCGCGGCATGCCGGAGGGCTTCGACCCGCAGCAGGCCGGCAATCTCGGTCTGCAGATCGTCCGCACCCTGGCCACCGGCGAACTCGGCGGCACCTTCGACATGGTGGCCGCGCCGGGCGGCGGCACCAAGGTGGTGCTGGAGATCCCGGTCCGCTGAGCGCGGGCCGGCCGGAGAGCGAAACGAGGCCCTGCCGACCGGGGGGGGTGGGTCGGCAGGGCCTCTCAACCCGGTCCGGCCGTCGGGGGGAGTCGGCCGGAACGGGGGCTCTGGTGTGGCGCGACGCCCGCCCGGTGTGTTGCACACGGTGAGCGCCTCAGGTCCACAATATTGCTCTAAGTGAACAGTATCAAGTGCCTGGGCGGCTCGCGTCGTCGGCCCCGCGATGGGAGCGGGGCCCGTTCGGGAAGGCTCGGCCGGCCGAATGCGGCCGAACCCTTGATCGTGGGTTGATCCGTACTGCTTCTGATGCCGCGTCAGGCGGTGCGGGCGCGGTTGCGGGCGGCGCGGCGCTTCATCGCACGACGCTCGTCCTCGCTCATGCCGCCCCAGACGCCGGCGTCCTGGCCGGTCTCGAGCGCCCACTGCAGGCACTGCTCCATGACGGGGCAACGGCGGCACACGGCCTTGGCTTCCTCGATCTGCAGCAGAGCAGGACCGGTGTTCCCGATCGGGAAGAACAGCTCCGGGTCCTCTTCGCGGCAGACAGCGCGGTGGCGCCAGTCCATGGTCGTCCAACTCCTCCGGTCGACAGGTGTGGTGGCCTGCGACTCACTCGAATGGCTTGTGAATGTGAACGCTTTCACGAATCCCGCAACAGCAAAAGGGACCAAAGGCCCACCGGGCCCGGGAGGTCTTTGCTGAGAGGGGTTCGGCGATTCGAGGGACTCTGCCGCGATGTCGTCTGCGGTGTGTCCCGATCGCCATGTAGAGGTTCGCAAACCTCGAAGCCGGATACAACCCCCTTCGGCAAGAAATTTTTGATTCTTCGGTGTCGCCTACCTCACAGGCGGTACTTCTATGGAGTGAAGGGGCTCGCACGTTCGAGTGCAAGGCCAAGACCCCCTTCTGGTCACACAATCACACGCAGTGCCCGTCGTACGCCTGTGAAACTGACGCGACTCCTGTCTCCAAGGTGGTCCCCGTCGACCTGAAACGGCACCGGTTCCTGTGAAACCAAGGTGAAGTGCCTGACGTCGTGATAGGAGACGAGATGCTTCCCGGACGGGCCGGCGGGGCGTGCGCCGTCCTCCGCGGAGGGTTGCGGGCGCAGGATCTGACGGACCGTCCGGGCGGTGCGGAACGCCGTCATTCGAGTGATGCCGAAGATGTCCAGGTCGGTTTCGAACGAGGCCGAGGGGGACGGAAAGACCGGACGGGAGCCCAGAAAAGTCCACGGAGAGGTGTTGGAGACTATCGCCATCACCATGCCCGGCACCGGCTCGCGGCCGCTGATCTCCAGCGAGATCGGGCCCGAACGACGGTGTTCACGCTCGGTGACGTAGTGCCGCAGCGCCTCCATGACATAGAGCGCGTGAGTGGATTTGCGCCCCGCCCTGCGCTGGCGCTCCACCCGGCCGACCACCCCCGCGTCGAACCCCAGTCCGGCGGTGAAGGTGAACCAGCGGTCCGGCTCACCGTTGGTCAGCGCCTTGCCCAGACCGATCGCGCGCTCCCGCCGGTGCTCCAACGCGTCCAGGAGTGCGCCGGTCGCCTCCACCGGATCGTTCGGGAGCCCCAGCGCACGCGCGAACACATTGGTCGAACCGCCCGGCACCACCGCGAGCCGGGGCACCCGCTCGCCCGGCCCGTGCGCCAACAGGCCGTTCACGACCTCGTTCACGGTGCCGTCGCCGCCCAGCGACACCACCAGGTCCACCGCGCCGTCCTCGGTCGCCTGCCGGGCCAGATCGCCCGCGTGGCCCCGGTACTGGGTCTCCGCGACGTCCAGCTTCAGATCGCTGCGCAAGGCATGGATCAGGACGTCCCGGGTCCGGCCACTGGTGGTGGTCGCCTTCGGGTTCACGACCAGGAGAGCGCGCATGGCGCTCAGCCTACGACCCGCCCGGCGTAGGACTCCCGTTACCCTGGCCCGGTGACCGCTGAAACCGCTCCCGCCGCTGCCTCCGCACCCGACCGGCCCGTCCCGCTGCTCGTCGGCGCGGGCATCACCGCGCTGGAGGGCGCGGCGATGGCGGGCTGGGGGGTCTACGACCTGATCTCCGGCTTCCTCGGGGACGACGCCGCCTTCGGCCGCACCGAGATGGGCGGCGCCGTGCTGCTGCTGATGGGCCTGCTGCCGCTGCTGGCCGGCCGCGCCCTGCTGCGCGGGCAGCGCTGGGGCCGCAGCCCCGCCGTGCTCACCAACTCGATCTGCCTGCCGGTCGCGTACTACATGTGGCAGTCCGGCGGCGGCATGGTCGCCGTCGGCGCCGCGATCGCCGTGCTCGGCCTGGTCGGCATCGTCGCGCTGCTCAACCCGAGGGTCACCGCCGTCCTCTACGGCGAGCAGTAGCCGCACCGCACGCAGGGCCCGCCCCCGGGTACGGGGACGGGCCCTGCGGCGCGTGCGGGGCCGGCTACTCCTCGACCAGCAGCTTCTCGCGCAGCTGGGCCAGGGTGCGGGCCAGCAGCCGGGAGACGTGCATCTGGGAGATGCCGACCTCGGCTGCGATCTGCGACTGGGTCATGTTCCGGAAGAACCGCAGCACCAGGATCTTCTGCTCCCGGGGCGGGAGTTGGGCCAGCAGCGGCTTCAACGACTCCCGGTACTCGACGCCCTCCAGCGCCTCGTCGGTGGCGCCCAGGGTGTCCGCCACGGCCGGCGACTCGTCGTCGCTGTCCGGCACGTCCAGCGACAGCGTGGAGTACGCGTTGGCGGACTCCAGGCCCTCCAGCACGTCCTCCTCGGAGATGCCCAGGTGCTCCGCCAACTCGTGCACCGTGGGGGAGCGGCCGTGCCGCTGCGACAGCTCGCTGGTCGCGGTGGTCAGCGACAGCCGCAGCTCCTGCAGCCGGCGCGGCACCCGCACCGCCCAGCCCTTGTCGCGGAAGTGCCGCTTGATCTCGCCGACGATGGTCGGCGTCGCGTAGGTGGAGAACTCCACGCCCCGCTCGTGGTCGAAGCGGTCCACCGACTTGATCAGGCCGATGGTGGCGACCTGGGTCAGGTCGTCCAGCGGCTCGCCGCGGTTGCGGAAGCGACGGGCCAGGTGCTCGACCAGCGGGATGTGCATCCGGACCAGCTGGTTGCGGATCTCCACCCGTTCCGCCGAGCCCTCCGGCAGCTCGGACAGCCGCACGAACAGGGCCCGGGCCGCCTCGCGGTCGGGCGCGCCGCTGCGGTGCCCCTGGGCCGGCACGGTCGAGCGGACGGCCTCGGCGGCGGACGCCGGGGCGTCCCCCTCCTCGGGCTCGGCCGCGGGCCGCTCGGGCTTCGGGTCGGTCGGCTGGCTCATCCGGCTGGGGTCCTTCGGGAGGGCTTCGTCAGGGGTGGCGGTGCGGGCAATGCTCGCCTGCGGCGGTACGACGGCAACTGTGCGGTCCAGATCACTCACGGCGATCACCCGTTCCGTTCCGAGAACACGTCACTGGCTACGGCTGGCCGGGCGACCCGCCGCGCTTCTTGTGCAGGCTGATGGAGACCGTGTTGTCCGGGGCCACCGCGGAGTCCACCTCACCGGCGAGCGCGGAGAGCACCGTCCATGCGAAGGTGTCCCGTTCCGGGGCGCGGCCGTCGGTGGTCGGCGCGGACACGGTGACCCGCAGCGCGTCGCCGACCAGACGGAACTCGCAGCTCAGGATCGAGCCCGGAACGGCCTGTTGGAGCAGGATCGCGCACGCCTCGTCCACCGCGATGCGGAGATCCTCGATCTCGTCCAGGGTGAAGTCCAGCCGTGCCGCGAGGCCGGCCGTGGCCGTCCGCAGCACCGAGAGGTAGGCGCCCGCCGCGGGCAGGCGGACCTCAACGAAGTCCTTCACTCCGGGCTCGCCGTCGATCTGGGACACCCTCACCTCCTGGGTGACGCTCGGTGCTCGGAGGCCCGGAGGCCCCGGCACCACCACTGGCATTCGGTTCAACTGCCTTGTGCCCCGAGACGTTACCGCGCCCGGGGTCGGTCTGTCGTGATCTCCGTCCACCGTCACGGGAACGAGGGATCAGGGTTCGAACGGGACTGCGCTCAGCGGGGCGTGGAGCCCAGCTCGGCGAGCGCGTCGTCGGTGAGCCGGAAGACCGTCCACTCGTCCATCGGGACAGCGCCCAGCGACTTGTAGAAACCGATCGACGGCTCGTTCCAGTCCAGCACCGACCACTCCAGCCGGTGGTAGCCGCGCTCCACGCAGATCCGGGCCAACTCGGTGAGCAGCGCCTTGCCGTGGCCGCCGCCGCGCTTGTCCGGGGAGACGTACAGGTCTTCCAGGTAGACGCCGTGAGTGCCGCGCCAGGTCGAGAAGTTGCGGAACCACAGCGCGAAACCGGCCGGCTCGCCCGACTCGTCCTCGGCGATCAGGCCGAACAGCGCCGGGTGCTCGCCGAACAGCGCGTCGTGCAGCTGCTCCTCGGTGGCCCGGGCCTCGTGCAGGGCCTTCTCGTAGTCGGCGAGCTCGCGGATCATGGCGTGGATGACGGGGACGTCGGCGGGAGTCGCGGTGCGGATCATACGATCGAGCGTACTCATCTCCCCCCTCCTTCCGGAAAGCCCCGTCGCCCGGGAAATTGCTGTATGCCCGGGAGAACCCCGGGAAAACCCGGGGCCGGACGGCGCACGGAGCACGGCCCGCCCCGGCCGGGCCGCACAACGCGGAACCCGGCCGCCGGGCCCCGGGGCGGGGGCAGTGGCGGCCGGGTTCCGGCAGGCGCTCGATTCGCGGAGCGTCAGGCCTTCTTGGTCTCCCAGAAGATGGCGTCGATCTCGGCGATCAGGTCCAGCAGGGCCTGGCCGGTGGCCGGGTCGGTGGACGCCTTGGCGGCCGAAGCGGCCTTGCCGGCACGGTTGAACAGGTCGTGCAGGCCCGGGTACGCCTCGAAGTGCGGGGCCTTGAAGTAGTCGGTGTGCAGCACCGAGAGGTGGTGCTTGACCAGCTCGGCGCGCTCCTCCTTGATGACGATCGCGCGAGCCCGGAAGTGCGGGTCCTCGTTGGCCTGGTACTTCTCCTGAGTGGCCTTCACGGACTCGGCCTCGATGCGGGCCTGGGCCGGGTCGTACACGCCGCAGGGCAGGTCGCAGTGAGCGTGGGCGGTGACCCGCGGAGCAAACAGACGAGAGAACATGGGGGTCCTTCCTTAGATCGTCTTCCCGGGCCCGACATTACCCTCACGACGGGCCGAATTCGCCGTCGCCCCGGGGGCCTAGGGCAAAAGAAGGAGTTGGAATCGTGCGATATGGGACACCGCTCGGCGTGGCCGACATCGCCGGACCGTCGATGCGCAGGCTGCTCTCCGACGGCGACCGGGTGCTGGTGCGCTACGGCGCGCCGCTGCGGCCCGGCGCGATCGCGCTGTTCCGGCACCCGCTGCGGCAGGACCTGCTGGTGGTGAAACGCGCGGCGGGCCGCCGGCCGGGCGGCTGGTGGATGCTGTCCGACAATCCGCTGGTACGCACCGACAGCCGTGAATTCGGCGCCGTACCGGACGAGTTGGTGCTCGGCCGGGTCCTGCTGCGGTTGGCGCCCCGGCCCGCCTGGCTGGCCCCGAGCCCCCGGCTCGAACGACTGCTGCACGGCCGCCCGGCCCGGCTGGCCGAGCGGCTGGGCGTCAGCGCACCACTGGAGACCGAGCTCTGACGACCGCTCAGTCCTGTGCGGCGGCGGCGAGTTGCGCGCGCTGCGCCTCCTGGCGCTTGCGGGCCCGGTAGGCGGCGACATTGGCGCGGGTGGCGCAGCGGTCAGAGCAGTAGCGGCGCGAGCGGTTCGTGGAGGTGTCCAGGTAGGCGTTGCGGCACGGCGACGCCTGGCAGATGCCGAGCCGGTCGACGCCGAGCTCGGTGAGGTGGATGGCCAGCCCCATGCACGCCACCGCGGCGTAATTGGCCGCTGCGGTCGGCGCGTTGTCGGCCAGGTGCAGGTGCCAGTTCGGGCGGCCGGTGTCGTCCAGGTCGTCGTGGCCGGAGACCAGCGGACTGACGGGGTACTCCACCATCAGGCTGTTCAGCAGATCGACGGCGCGCACGGCCTCGCCCTCGGCGGCGGCCTCGAACACCCCGCGCAGCCGGGTCCGAACGGCGCGCAGCCGGGGCAGGTCGGACTCGTCGGCGAGGGCGCACGCGCGGGCCGACGTGCTGCCGAACAGGGCCCGGACGGCGTCCACCGAGCTGAGCTCGTCGGTGCCGCGGTCGGGCTCCTCGCTGTTGACCAGCCGGACGGCGAAGTCGGCGTACGAGGCGAGCTCCACGGGGGTCCTTCCGAGGCGGGATGTAACGGGCCTAAGGACTCCAGGGTATTACAGCTGGGTGCGGGGGCGAGTGGGAGCACAAACGGGGGCGCGGGGAACTGCGCGGGAGGGGAGTGCACGTCAGCTAGGTCGCGATCACGTGCAGGTCATTGTCCTGCGTCGCGATCTTGCGGTCGGGTGCCTTCCGCTTCGCGCAGTTCCCCGCGCCCCTGGGTTGCTCTCCCTGTCTCAGAGGACCTTGGAGAGGAAGGCCCGGGTGCGTTCGTGCTGCGGGTTGGTGAGGACCTCGCGGGGGTGGCCGGACTCGACGACGACGCCGCCGTCCATGAAGACCAGGGCGTCGCCGACCTCGCGGGCGAAGCCCATCTCGTGGGTGACCACGATCATCGTCATGCCGTCCTCGGCCAGGCCCCGCATGACGTCCAGCACGTCGCCGACGAGCTCGGGGTCGAGCGCCGAGGTGGGCTCGTCGAAGAGCATCAGCTTGGGCTGCATGGCGAGGGCCCGGGCGATGGCGACGCGCTGCTGCTGGCCGCCGGAGAGCTGGGTGGGGTAGTTGCCGGCCTTGTCGGCCAGTCCGACCCGTTCCAGCAGGGCCATCGCGCGTTCCTTGGCGGCGGCCCGGTTCTCCTTCTTGACCTGCACCGGCGCCTCGATGACGTTCTCCAGCGCGGTCATGTGCGGGAACAGGTTGAACCGCTGGAACACCATGCCGATGTCCTGGCGCTTCAGCGCGACGTCGCGGTCCTTCAGTTCGTAGAGCCGGTCGCCGCGCTGCTGGTAGCCGACCAGTTCGCCGTCGACGTACAGCCGGCCGGCGTTGATCTTCTCCAGGTGGTTGATGCAGCGCAGGAAGGTGGACTTGCCGGAGCCGGACGGGCCGACCAGGCAGAACACCTCGCTCTGCTTGACCTCCAGGTCGATGCCCTTGAGCACCTCGACCTGGCCGTACGACTTGTGCACGCCCTCGGCCTTGACCATCGGACGGTCGTCCACGGCCACCGGCGGCTTGGTCAGGTCGGTCATGGCTGGTTCCCTTCCTCCGTCACCGGGGCGGGCTTGGGGGTGCTCCTGCCGCCGAGCAGGGCCCGCAGCCGCTGGATCGGGGTGGGCGGCAGGGTCCGGTTGGCGCCCCGGGCGTAGTGCCGCTCGATGTAGTACTGACCGACCGTCATGACCGAGGTCATCATCAGGTAGTAGATGGAGACGGCGATCAGCACCGGGATGGTCTGGAAGGTGCGGGCGTAGATGTCGTGGCCGGCGGTGAACAGCTCGACCAGCGCGATCACCTGCACCAGCGAGGAGTTCTTCAGCATCGAGATGGTCTCGTTGCCGGTCGGCGGGACGATCACCCGCATCGCCTGCGGCAGCACGATCCGGCGCATGGTGGCGGCCCGGGACATGCCGAGCGCGTGCGCGGCCTCGGTCTGGCCCTCGTCCACCGACTGGATGCCGGCCCGGACGATCTCCGCCATGTACGCGGCCTCGTTCAGCGCGAGGCCGAGCAGCGCGGCGGTGAACACCGGCACCAGCGTGTTGGCCTCCTCGGAGAAGAAGGCCGGGCCGAACGGGATGCCGATGGACAGCTTCGGCCACAGGAAGCCGATGTTGTTCCAGAACACCAGCTGCACCAGCAGCGGGGTGCCGCGGAAGATCCAGATGTAGAACCAGGCGGTGCCGGACAGCACCGGGTTGCCGGACAGCCGCATCACGGCCAGCAGCACGCCGCCGATCACGCCGATCACCATCGACAGCACGGTCAGCTCGATGGTGACCCAGACGCCGTGGAGGACGGTCCGGTCCTGCATGGTCTTCCAGACCACGTCCCACATGAAGGCGGGGTTGTAGATGAGGGTGTGCAGCAGCATCGCCGCGAGGACGGCGATGACCGCCATTCCGACCCAGCGTCCGGGGTGGCGGACCGGGACGGCCTTGATGGCCTCAGGCCGTCCCGATGTCACCGACCCCTGGTCGGTCTTGTTCACGTGATTACCTCGTCAGGGGCTCGGGCGGCAGGGGGTCAGCTCTTGGCGGCGTTGATCTCGGAGGTGGTGACGGCGCCCGCGGCGACGCCCCACTTGTCGAGGATGGCCTTGTAGGTGCCGTCGGCGATCAGCGCGGTGATCGCGCCCTGGACGGCCTTGGCCAGCTCGCTGCCCTTGTTGACGATCGCGCCGTACGGGGCGGAGTCGTAGGTGTCGCCGATCTTCTCCAGCTGGCCGCCGGTCTGCTTCAGCGCGTAGTCGATGACGGGGGAGTCGGCGAGCATCACCTGCTCGCGGCCGGACATCAGGGACTGCGTGACGTCCGTCTGGAGGGTGAACTTGTCGCCGTCGTTCGGGATGGTCGGCTTGCCGGCCTTGACGCACTCCGGGTTGCGGACGTCCTTGACCTCGTCGGCCTGGGTGGTGCCGGTCTGCACCGCGACCTTCTTGCCGCACAGGTCCTTCGGGTCGATCTTGGCCGGGTTGCCCTTCTTCACGGCGGCGGCGGAGCCCGCGGTGAAGTAGGTGATCATGTCGACGGTCTGCTCGCGCTCCTTCGTGTCGGTGAAGGAGCTCATGCCGAGCTGGTACTTGTTCGACGTGATGCCCGGGATGATCGAGGTGAAGTCGGCGTTCTGGACGTCCGCGGTCAGGCCGAGCTTCTGGGCGATGGCCACCGCGAGGTCGACGTCCATGCCGACGATCTTGCCGCTCTCGTCCTTGAACTCGTTGGGCGCGTAGGAGGCGTCCGCGGCGACGACCAGCTTGCCCGAGGACTTGACGTCGGCCGGGAGCAGGGCGGCCAGCGCCGGGTCGGCGGACGCGGCCGCGATGGCCTGGGTCGGTATGGCCGCGGGGCCCGCGGCACCGGTGGAGCCGGAGGAGCTGGTGCTGCTGCCGCAGGCGGTCAGGAGCAGGGAGCCGGTCGCGAGGACGGCGGCCGCGGCGATCAGCCGGGTGCGCGGGGTACGAGCGGTCATGAGGGGGATCTCCTCCTGGGAGTCGGACGGTCTGCGCCGCCGGGGGGAGCGGTGCGGGTACAGCGGGGTCGGTGCTCTCGCCACCCTCCGCCGAGGTGACAGGTGGATCCGATGTGTGGGGAATCCTGCCACCGTGCACGGCCGATCGGGCCTCGGATCAGATCAAAATCGGATAACAGGACCACCATGTGTCCGCTATTCGGACCATTTGCCTGGCCATGTCACATGGCGCATAAGTATGCACTATGCGGCCGACGGGGCCCAGGACCGCCACCGGCCCGGGCCCCGCCTCCCACCGCGGCGCTAGAAGCCGCCGTTGACCACCGCGTTCTGCGCTGCCCCCGCGGACAGGCCCCACTTAGAGAGGATCTTGTCGTAGTCGCCGCTGCGGATCACCCGGTCGAGCGCCTTCACCAGGGTGTCCCGCAGCACCGTGTCCTCCTTGGAGAGCACGATGCCGTACGGCCCCGCCTGCATCTGCTCACCCGTCACCTGGAACTGCGCCCCACCGCGCCCCTGCTGCGCCGCGTACGCCGCGGCGGGCGTGTCGCTCAGGTTCGCGGCCGCCTTGCCCTGCGCCACCAGCGCGAGCGCCTGGTCGTCCGTGTCGGTCTGCTGGAGCGTCAGCTTCTTGCGGGTCGACTTCTCGCACACCCCCGCCTGACGCTCCGCCAGCACCGCCTGCACGGTCCCGCGCTGCAGCGCCACCGTCCGCCCGCACAGGTCGTCCAGGGTGGAGATCTTCTGCGGGTTGCCCTTGGGCACCACGATCGAGGTGCCGGTGACGAAGTAGTCCACGAAATCGACGCCGGAGTTCATCTTCATGCCCTTGGCGTCGGTGCCCTCGCGGCGCTGCAGGTTGTCGGTCACCCCCGACATCACCACGTCGAACTCGCGGCCCTGCAACCCCAGGAACAGCCGCTCGAACGGCACCTGGGTGAACTCCACGCGCACGCCCAGCACCTTGCCCAGCGCGTTCGCCAGGTCCACGTCCAGGCCGTCCGGCTTGCCCTCCGCGTTCTTGAACCCGATCGGGGCGTAGCTCAGGTCCGTCCCGATCCGCAGCACCCCCGAGCTGCGCACCGGGTCGGGCAGCTGCCCGTGCAGGTCGGGGCCGGCCGAGCCGTCCGAGGAGGACGAGGCCGCGCTGCCGCAGGCGGTCAGCAGCAGCGACCCGGCCGCCGCGACGAGGGCGAGCCGCTGTCTTGCAGTGGAGCGGGAGGAGGGGGTGAACGACATGACGGAGCTCCTGTGGGAGAGGTGGTGCGGGCCCCGCCGCGGTACGCGGGCGCGCGCGGGTGTGCGCGACCGCGCAGGCGGTGGGGGAGATCCGGACGGCACCGGAAAGGCGGGGGAACGTCCGGACAACGGTGGTCGAACACCGGATACTGCCATCCCTCCCGGACGACCTCGGTGGCGGGTGTGTCAGAATCTGGTATCGGGTGACCCCCGACGCAGAACTCAGACCGCCGGTTCGCCACAGGGCCGGGGGTGCGCAGGAACGGAAGCCGTCACCGGCTCCGTATCCGAGGCACCAGCTCCTTCACGTGTCTGCGTTCACTCCTGCGAGTGCCTGCGGACCCCTCGCTTGGGGGGCCACGCGGAACAAGACGGACCCGGCGGCAAGGTGCGAAGCCGGCGTCCCGACGAAAAGCGCAGAACACCGAAAACCCTCACCCGAGGGCGCCCGCCCGACGGCAGCGCCCCGACCCGGCCACGGGTACGCCGAGCGACGGCGTGCCCGTCTTCGCGCATCGGCGCGCGAACGGGTCGAAGTCCGTCGGATGCGCGCCTTCGCTGATATGACGAAGAGGTCATTGTGGCAGCGGAGATCATCACCGAAACCCAGAGCACGGACGACCCGGTCGACGCCGTCTTCGCGCTGCACCGCGGCGGCAAGATGGAGATCCGGGCCACCGTCCCGGTGCGCGACGCGGACGACCTGTCCCTCGCCTACACCCCCGGCGTCGCCCGGGTCTGCACCGCCATCGCCGAGAAGCCCGAGCTGGTCAACGACTACACCTGGAAGGCCAACACCGTCGCCGTCGTCACCGACGGCACCGCGGTCCTCGGCCTGGGCGACATCGGCCCGGAGGCCTCGCTGCCCGTCATGGAGGGCAAGGCCATCCTGTTCAAGCAGTTCGGCGGGGTGGACGCCGTCCCGATCGCGCTGGCCTGCACCGAGGTCGACGAGATCGTCGAGACCGTGGTCCGGATGGCCCCGTCCTTCGGCGGCGTCAACCTCGAAGACATCTCCGCGCCGCGCTGCTTCGAGATCGAGAAGCAGCTCCAGGAGCGCCTCGACATCCCGGTCTTCCACGACGACCAGCACGGCACCGCGATCGTCAGCACCGCCGCGCTGTGGAACGCCGCCAAGGTCACCGGCCGCGAGATCGGCGACCTGCGGGCCGTCATCTCCGGCGCCGGCGCGGCCGGCATCGCGATCGCCAAGATGCTGGTCGCCGCCGGCATCGGCGACGTCGCCGTCTGCGACCGCCGCGGCGTGGTGTACGAGGGCCGCGGCGACCTCACCGACGTCAAGGCGGAGATCGCCGCGCTCACCAACCGGACCGGCCTCAAGGGCAGCCTCGCGGACGCCCTGAACGGCGCGGACGTCTTCATCGGCGTCTCCGGCGGCACCGTGCCCGAGGAGGCCGTCGCCACCATGGCGCCCGGCTGCTTCATCTTCGCGATGGCCAACCCGACCCCGGAGATCCACCCCGAGGTCGCCCACCGCTACGCGGCGGTCGTCGCCACCGGGCGCTCCGACTTCCCGAACCAGATCAACAACGTGCTCGCCTTCCCCGGCATCTTCGCCGGCGCGC
Source organism: Kitasatospora sp. NPDC004531 (assembly GCF_053602195.1). NCBI lineage: Bacteria > Bacillati > Actinomycetota > Actinomycetes > Kitasatosporales > Streptomycetaceae > Kitasatospora > Kitasatospora sp. NPDC004531. The sequence goes on from NZ_JBSGDD010000043.1 coordinate 54,192, forward strand.
TGTCCGTCCGGGCGAGCCGGATCTCGGAGGGCATGAAGCTCGCCGCCGCGAAGGCCCTGGCGGGCGTCGTCGCGGACGAGCTGACCCCGCAGAAGGTCATCCCGTCCCCGTTCGACGAGCGGGTCGCCCCGGCGGTCACCCGCGCGGTCGCGGAGGCGGCGAAGGCGGAGGGGCTCGCGCGAGTCTGACGCCAGGGAGCGAAACGCAGGCGGGCGCGAAGACAGGGGCGCGGGGAACTGCGCGACAAGCGCAAGGCCCGTCCGCAAGGTCGCGATCAAGTGCAGGTCATCGTCCTGCGCCGCGATCTTGCGGACGGGTGCGTTCCCCTTCGCGCAGTTCTCCCCCAGCCCTAGCGGGCCGGGAGGTACCCCCACGCGCCCGCGGTTGTGCTCTCCCTGGTTTCGCACCCTTTAGAGCTGTATGGTCCCGGCCATGTTTGCTGCGTATGCCGCCCGTATCAGTCCTGACGATCCGTTGAGCGCGCTGGAGCTCGGGGAGGTGCCCGAGCCGGAGGTGCGGGCGGGGTGGAGTGTGGTGACGGTGAAGGCCGCCACGCTCAACCACCATGATCTGTGGTCGTTGCGGGGCGTGGGGCTGCCGGCCGAGCGGTTGCCGATGATCCTGGGGTGCGACGCCTCCGGCGTCGATGAGCAGGGCAACGAGGTGGTGATCCACTCGGTGTTGGGGCAGAGCGGCCACGGGGTGGGGCCGGACGAGCCGCGGTCGATCCTGACCGAGCGCTACCAGGGTACGTTCGCGCAGCGCGTCGCGGTGCCGACGTGGAACCTGCTGCCGAAGCCGAAGGAGCTGAGCTTCGAGGAGGCGGCGTGCCTGCCGACGGCGTGGCTGACGGCGTACCGGATGCTGTTCACCAACGCGGGGGTGAAGCCGGGTGACACGGTGCTGGTGCAGGGCGCCGGCGGCGGGGTGTCGACGGCGCTGGTGGTGCTGGCGAAGGCGGCCGGGCTGCGGGTGTGGGTGACGGGCCGGGACGAGGCCAAGCGGGCCCGGGCGGTCGAGCTGGGCGCGGACGCGGCGTTCGAGAGCGGCGCGCGGCTGCCGGAGCGGGTCGACGCGGTGATGGAGACGGTGGGCGCGGCGACCTGGTCGCACTCGGTGAAGTCGCTGCGTCCGGGCGGGACGATCGTGATCTCGGGGGCGACCAGCGGGCCGAGCCCGAAGTCCGCCGAGCTGAACCGGATCTTCTTCCTGGAGCTGAAGGTGGTCGGTTCGACGATGGGTTCGAAGGAGGAGCTGGCCGGCCTGCTGGCGCTGTGCGCGAACTCCGGGGTGCGTCCGGTGATCGACTCGGTGCGGCCGCTGGCGGAGGCGCGCTCGGCGTTCGAGCAGCTGGAGCGCGGCCAGGTGTTCGGCAAGCTGGTGCTCACGCCCTGAGGGCGGACGAGGGGCCCCGACCCGTCCTGTCGGGGCCCCTCGGGTC
>NZ_JBSGDD010000044.1:0-55558 GCF_053602195.1 Kitasatospora sp. NPDC004531
GGGGGAGGGTCCTTTCCTCCCCCGCCCCCCCCCGGTGGGGGGGCCCGCGGGGCGGGGGGTGTTACGCCCGCCCCAGCCCCCCCCCCCCCCCCGCGGCCCCCCCCCCCCCGCCGCCCCCCGGCTGTCGGTGTGTCAGGGCATGGCCGTCCGGGTCAGGACGGGGCGTTCTCCAGGTCGTCGATCACCAGGTCGGGCAGCCGCAGCTGGTACTCCACGGGGATGGTGGAGCCGTCCGCCCACCGCTCGGTGAGCAGCACGGTGGTGTGGCCGGCGCCGCTGCCGCCCTGGGCGAGGGTCCAGCTCGCCGGGACGTTCTGGGCCCGGAACACCGGGTCGGCGTCGTACTCGGCCGCCCACTGGTCGAGGCGGTCGTTCAGGTCCTTGGTCAGGTACTTCAGCCGGACCATGCGGGCCGCCTCGGGCGCGCCGTGCAGGATCGCGTTGCGGTAGTCGGTGAAGAACCGGTTGACCCGGTCCTCGGCGGCGGTCAGCAGCACGCCCGGCTGCGAGGACGGCCAGGCCTGTGTGGTGAGCGGGGAGTCGGGTCGGGTGGCGGCGAACGCCGCCGGGCCGGGGGCCAGCGGGCCGGCCAGGGACAGGGTGAGGACCGCCGCGGCGGCGGTGCGGAATCGAATCATGGCGACGAGTCTGCGAGCGGCCCCGGGCCCTTCGGACACGGCGCGCTGGTGCGGTGCGGGAGTCGGCACGGACGGTTGCGCTCCGGTCGGGTCAGCGCGGTGTTCAGCGCCGGTGGTGACCCAGCGCGGCCCGCAGGCGCGGGTCCTGGACGGCCTCGGGGCCGCGGATCGCGACCGCGGTGAGCAGGTCGTCGGCGGTGCGGGCCCGGCAGATGTGCGGCCGGCGCAGGGTGCGCAGCAGGTGCTGCCCGGCAGGGGCCGCCCACGCGGTGTAGGCGTGCACGTCGACCCGGGCCATCAGCAGGGTGCCGCCGGTCAGCACCAGCGGCAGCGAGTACCAGGCGACGGCGGTCCTGGCCGCCTCCCCGTCGGAGGTCAGCACCACCGTGAGCAGCAGCATCGCGACCGCCGTGAGCAGCGCGCACCGCACGTGCCCGACCGCCTGCCGGGCGCGCTCGCGGACCACGGCCGGGGTGGCCAGGCCGGCCAGCGCCAGCCGGTCGCCGATGTCGCGGACGGTCGGGTGGGCGGCCAGCGCGGCCTTCAACTGGGCGGTGCGGCACTGGCCTTCGGGCCCGATCGCGGCGATCAGCGCCCGTTCCAGGCGGCTGCGGCCCTGCGGATCGACCACCGTCGTCCAGCCGGTGTGCGCGAGGTGCAGCCGGCCGAGGCCCGCCATCCGCACCAGCGCCAGCTCGGCCACCCGGGCCGGGCCGCCCGCCAGGTACGCGGTCTCGTACAGGCCGACGCCCGGGACGCGGTCGGCGGCCGGCAGGTGCTCGGTGAGGGCGTCGGCGACCGAGGCGACCCGGACCAGGCGCAGACAGCTCAGCACGGCGGCGGCACAGGTCGGGATCAGCAGCAGCACCCACATGGTGTTTGTTCTAGTCCGGTGTGCGCGGCAAGCGGAATGGATCCACCTGCCGCGATACCGAACTGTGACACGGCGTCGGCTCAGGAACCGCAGCCCCCGCCGCCACCGCAGCTGGAGCCGGACGAGCCGCAGGAGCTCGACGAACCGCAGGAGTGCGAGTGCCCGCCGCCGCACGAGTGCCCACCGGAGTGGCCGCCGGAGTGCCCGCCGGAGTGGCCGTCGGAACCGCCCGAGTGACCGCCGGAGTGCCCGCCCGAGCCGCCGGAGTGGCCGGAGCCGCCGGAGCCGCCGGAGTGGCCGGAGGACGAGCCGCACGCGTAGGTGACGGCCCCGCACCACGCGTTGCCCACCGACGCCGTCCCGCCGGCCGGTTCGTTGCCCGACCCGGTGGAGCGGCGGCCCGCCTTCGTCAGCCGGACCGGCCAGGCGACGGCGCCGCCGAACGCCTCGCGCAGCAGGTGCTCCTCGTCCGTCAGCGCGGCGGCCCCGCCCAGGGCGAACGCGCCGACCACGGCGGCGTGCTCCCCGGCCACCTCGCGCGGACGCCACGGGCTGCTGCCGCGCACCAGTTGCAGCTGGCGCTGCCCGGCGGGCGTGATCGGCTCCCGCGGCGGCCGTCCGACCATCAGGTACAGCCCGCCGACCAGGGCCAGCGCCGCGAACGCGAAGACCGGCGGGGTGCTCTCGTTCGGGTTCGGCCCGGACAGCCACTCGGCGGTGGCGTACGTGCCGAGCACCAGGGTGGCCAGCAGCGCGAACGCCACCAGCCGGCGGGCCCGCCAGGCCGCCTCGATCGCGGCGGGCCGGCGCAGCAGGCCGCGGGCGGCCAGCGGCTCGCCGATCCGCTGCACGTCGGGGCTGCCCACCACGGAGGTGCGCAGCACGGACAGGTCCCGGCCGGTGCGGCCGCCGACCGCCGTGATCAGCACGGCCTCGACGGCGTCGCGCGGCTCGCTGTCGGTGACCGTCACCCGGTGGGCCCGGGAGATCACCGCCCGGCCCTCGCGCTCCATCCGGACCAGCGCGGTGTCCACCGCGCGGGCCGGGCCGCCGGCCAGGTACGCGGCCTCCAGCAGCGACATGCCGCGTCCGGGCAGGCCGCTGGGCTCGGTGACGCGGCGGCAGCGCCGGTCGAAGACGGCGGCGACGACCATGGCCAGGGCGACCAGGACCAGCGCCACCACGAACTCGATGTTCCACATTCCCCCGTACGTCCTTTCGTGCTGTCGTGCGGTGCGGTTCCTACAGGTGCGCCGGGCGCGAGCGGCGCGGCAGCAGCCGGCCCCAGCGGCGGGCGGCCGGGTGGAGCAGGCGGTGCAGCGCGGAGTGCCACGGTGCGGTGGGAGCGGCGTCCAGGGCCCACTCGGCGAAGGCGCGGGCGTCGGCCCGGTAGCCGCCGGTGAGCGGCCGGCCGGCGGCGTAGCGGCGGAACAGCGGCGCGAAGTCCGCGCCGAGCAGGTCGGGCAGTTCGGGCATCAGGTGGCCGACGGTCTCGCGGCGCTTGGCGAGCAGGCCCTCGGCCTGGGTGCGCAGCTGCGCCGGGTCGAAGCCCGCGGGGGCGGGGCCGCCGGCCACCAGGGCGGTCAGCAGTTCCTCCTGGCGGGCCGCCAATCGGCGGCGGGACAGCGCGAGTTCGGCGTCGGCGCGGTCACGGATCAGATATTCGTCCCGTTCGGACACGGTCGGGCTCCTTCCGGTGGTCGCGGGCCGTGCGGTGGACCCGGCGAATGGCGTCGAGTTCGGCGGAGAGTTCGGCGGGCGGCGGGTAGGCGCCGTCCCGTTCCAGCAGCACCCCGGGCGGGTCGGTGCGTTCGCACAGTGCGGCGAGCACCTCCAGCACAGGGGCGGTGACGGGATGGGTGTGGGTGTCGTGCCAGACGCCGTCGCGCTCCACCCCGCCCGCGACGTGCACGTAGGCGAGCGCCTCCAGCGGCAGCCGGTCGAGCTCGGCGGCCGGGTCGACGCCCAGGTTGACCCGGTTGGTGTGCAGGTTGGCGACGTCCACCAGCAGGTGCACGCCGGTCTGTTCGACCAGCTCGGCGAGGAATTGCGCCTCCGTCAACTCCTCGTCGGGCCAAGCCAGTTGGGCGGCGATGTTCTCCAGCGCCAGCGGCACCGGCAGCTCGCGCTGGGCGATCCGCACATTGGCCGCCACCACCCGCAGCGCCTCCCGGGTGCGCGGCACCGGCAGCAGGTGACCCGCCTCCAGGCCGCCCGCCCGGACGAACGCCATATGCTCGCTGACCAGCGGCGAACCCAGCGCCTGGGCGACCGCCGCCAGCCGGGCCAACCGCCCCCGGTCCGGCTCGGCGGCGTCGCCGAGACCCAGCGAGACCCCGTGCGGGACGACCGTCACGCCCCGCGCCCGCAACGCCTCCAGCGACGGCGGCAGATGGTCGGCGCAGACGTTCTCGGCGACCACCTCCACCCAGTCCAGCCCGGGCATCCGCTCCACGGCGGTGTCGATCTCGGGGCGCCAGCCGAGCCCCGTGCCCAGCTGCGGAATTCCGTACGAAGACATGCCCCACCCCTTCCCACCGGGCTTTTCGACCGCCCCGACTTCTCCCTGCCGAGGGTGTATCCGGGCGGGGCCGGTGCCAAGCCGGACACCGGAAACTCAGAGCTGAACTTGAGCTTTCCCGGGCACTGAACATCCCGGCCCGCAGGTGGGGGGAAATTCAGCAGCGCGCAGGCGAACGACTGACTAACGTGACATGCCTATGACTTCGATGCCGTACCACCTCCGCCCGTTCGCACCCGAGGACGCCGCCGGGGCCACCGAGGCCTACCGGGCCGGCCGGCCGCACCTGGTCGTCACGCCCGAAGTGACCAACTGGCTCACCCGCCTCCCGCACTACCACCTGCTGGTCGCCGAACGGGCCGGCCAGGTGGTCGGCTCCGCGAGATTCGGCCCGGTCACCGAGAGCACCACCCCGCACCAGGGCTTCCTCAACGTCAGCGTGCAGCCCGAACACCGGGGCGTCGGCATCGGCACCGCACTGCTCACTGCCGCCGAACGCGAACTCGCCGCGATGGACGTCCGCGACGTCCACGGCTGGGCCGACGGCACCCCCGCCGCGCTCGGCTTCGCCGCCGCCCGCGGCTACCACCGGGGCCGGCGCGCCCAGTTCGCCGGCCTCGACCTGACGGCGCCGCTGCCCACACTGCCGCCCACCCCGGCCGGCGTCGAACTGCGGCCCGCCGCGGACTTCCTGGACGACCCGTACCCGATCTACCTGGTCGACATCGACGGGACGCGCTCCGAACCCGGCGACCTGACGATGGACGACCAGCCCTACGAGAGCTGGCTCGCGGAGATCTGGCAGCGCCCCGACCAGGACCACACGCTCACCATGGTCGCCCTGGACGGCGGCGAGGCGGTCGCCTTCTCGGCGGCCCAGACGGACGGCCGCAACTACTGGTCGGCCTTCACGGCGACCCGCTCCACCCACCGCGGCCGAGGACTCGCGAAGCTCGCCAAGGCGCACTCCCTGCACCGCGCGCAGGCCCGCGGGCTGGCGGCGGCGTACACCCACAACGACGGGGAGAACGCGGCGATGCTCGCCATCAACGAGTGGTTCGGGTACCGGGTGTGCGCGGAGGAGTGGAAGCACACGCGCACGCTCTGACGGGCGGGCGCGCAACGCTAAGAGGCGCGAAACGCGACAGGGCGCACAACGCAGGCGGGCGCACAACCGGGGGCGCGGGGAGACTCGCGCGAGCGGGTGGGCGTGAAAACAGGGGCGCGGGGAACTGCGCGACGAGCGCAAGTCACGTCCGTAAGGTCGCGATCACGTGCAGGTCATTGTCCTGCGTCGCGATCTTGCGGTTGGGTGCCTTCCGCTTCGCGCAGTTCCCCGCGCCCCTGGTTGTGCTCTCCCTGGTTGTGCGGCCTCTGGTTGTGTAGCCCCTGCCCGCCTGCTACTCCACGTCCACGCCGTGATCGCGGGCCAGCCCCGCCAGCCCGTCCGACCAGCCCTGGCCGACGGCGCGGAGTTTCCAGCCGTCGGCGGGGTGGCGGTAGAGCTCGGCGACGAGCATCGCGGAGATGGCCGGGTCGGTCGGTGGGCGGAAGAGCCAGCGGGTGGGGCCGGCGGTGAGTTCCACGGTGGGGTCGATCAGGTCGGCGCAGGTGGCGTCGCTCTCCGCGTCCAGGTTGACCGAGATGGCCACCCGGTGGACGGCGGCCGGGAGCCGGCCGGTGCGGACCAGCGCGCTGCCGTCGCCGGGCTCCAGGGTGACGGCCCCGTCGGCGGCGGTCGGCTGATGGTAGAAGACGAAGTCCTCGTCGGCCCGGACCTTGCCGTCGGCAGTGAGCAGCAGCAGCGTCAGGTCGGCGTCCGCGCCGTCGGACCGGAAGCGCACCCGCACCTCGTCGGCGGCCAGCACCGCGTTCTGGCCGGGCGTCAACTCCGTTGCGGGAAGGGCGTCTTCGGTCCGCTGGGCGGGTACGGCACCCGGCCCGAGGCGGCCCGGGAGGCCGTGTTCGCGGAGTAGGGTGACCAGCATCGGCCCGTCCACCAGGGTGAGCGGCTGGCCCTCGGCGTGCTTGCGGGAGCCCGGGCCGAAGCCCGAGGTGGTCACCAGGATGCCGCGGTTGGCGCCCTGGCGGCGCATGGTGGACTCCAGGTCGCGGACGGCGCTGGGGGAGACGGTGTGCCGGTACCGCTTGGCCTGGATGACGATCTTTCCGCCGGTGATCGGGTCCGGGTCCTCGGCGAGCACGTCCACGCCCTCGTCGCCGCTGCGCGCCGTGGTGCTGGTGCGGAAGCCGCGGCGCCGGAACAGTTCGGCGATCAGCTTCTCGAACTCGATCGGGTCCATCGCGAACAGGTCCGGCTCCTCGCCGTCCCCGGCCGAGGTCGCGGCGGCCGGGATCGCGGCCACCGTGTCGGCCTTCTCGGGACGGGCGGACAGCCGTCCGCCGAGCGCGTCCAGCAGGCAGTCCAGCGGGGCGACCCGGTCCAGCGCCAGCCCGGCGAAGGTCGCCCGGTCCACCTCCACCGCCAGCAGGCAGCGGTCGCCCTCCTGGCCGGTCGCCGGGTCCGGGGCGACCACCACGCCGTTCAGACCGACGGTGGCGATCAGCCCGTCGGGGTCGGCCCGGAAGACCTCCGCCAGGACGCGCAGCGCGCACTGCGCCAGCACCTCGCGGTAGACCTCCTTGCGCTGGGTGGCCGGCCGGGCCACCTCGTCCTCCCGGTCGTCGGAGCGGACGTAGCGGTAGCGGCCGACCGTCGGCACCACGTCGAACGACGGCAGCTCCCAGCGCACCACCAGCCGGCGGGCGTCCGCGTCCCAGGAGGTCTCGCCGTCGGTGGGGAAGCCGTCCGGCCAGTCCTCCCGCCAGTCGATCACCGCCTCGAAGTACTCGGCGACCGCCGCGGCCTCGCCCGCCCGCAGCCGCTCCGCGAGCCGCCCCGCCTGCGTGCTCTGCCCGGCCAGCAGCCGGTGCCGCTCCGCCGCCCACGCGTCGTACTGGGCGCGGTAGTCGGCGAGTTGGCGCTGCCGCTGCTGCTCGGCCGCCCACGCCGCCTGCCAGTCGTACTCGAACCTGGCGCGGGCGTGCGCGGACTGCTCGTCCCACTGGCGGCGCGCCGCCGGGTTGTACGCCTGCGGGCCCGTCAACGGCGGCACCAGGTACCAGTTCTGATCGGGCATCGGCACCGGGACGCCCAACGGACCCGGGTCGAACGGCGGGATCGCGCCCTGCCCGCCCCGGCTCTGCTCCGCCAGCGAGAACCCCGGACCGGCCAGCCCCGCCGCCAGTACGCCGCGCAACTCGGCGATCCGCTCGTCCAGTTCGGCCGTCCGACGGGCCGCGTCCGCCTCCCGCTGCTGCTGGTACGCCTTCAGCGCCTCGCGCTCACCGCGCGCCGCCGCCCGCTGCGCCTCGCGTTGCGCCCGCTCGTGGTCCCGCTGCTGCGCGGCCGCCGCTTTCCGCTGCGCCTCCGCGCGTTGGTGCTGCGCGCGCTGCGCCTCCGCCAGTACCGACCACACCCCGGAAGACCGCCGCCGCGCCACGCCCGCCCCACCCACGTTCCAGACCGATCAAGGGAGTTCAGTCTTCCACGGGGGCGGGCGTCGGCGCGCGGGGTGGCGGCTACTCGGCGGGCTTCAGGCGCAGCGAGATCGAGTTGATGCAGTACCGCTGGTCGGTGGGCGTGTCGTAGCCCTCGCCCTCGAAGACGTGCCCGAGGTGGCTGCCGCACTTCTTGCAGCGCACCTCGACCCGGCGCATGCCGAGCGTGGTGTCCTCCAGGTACTCCACCGAGTCGCCGGCCAGCGGCGCGTAGTACGACGGCCAGCCGCAGTGCGACTCGAACTTCGTCTCGCTGCTGAACAGTTCCGCCCCGCACGCCCGGCAGCTGTACACGCCGACCGTCCTGGTGTCGGTGTACTCGCCGACGTACGGGCGCTCGGTGCCGGCCTCGCGGAGCACGTGGTACTCCTCGGGGGTCAGCTCGGCGCGCCACTCGGCGTCGGACTTCTGGACCTCGTAGCTCACGGCACTCTCCCGGGGCTCGCCGTTCGACTCAGACAGCAGGTGCAACGTCCGCCAGGGCGGCCAGAATTTCCGGGCCCAGGTTGGTGACGTCGCCCGCGCCCATGGTCAGCACCAGGTCGCCGGGGGCGGCCAGGGCGGCCAGCACGGCGGGCGCGGCGGCGAACTCGTGCTCGGCGCGGACGTCCGCGCCGGCCCGGCGGGCCGCGTCGATGATCAGTTCGGCGGTGACGCCGGGGATCGGGTCCTCGCGGGCCGGGTAGATGTCCAGCACCACCGAGGCGTCGGCCAGCGCCAGCGCCCCGCCCATCTCCTCGGCGAGCTGCTGGGTGCGGGAGAACAGGTGCGGCTGGAACACCACCAGCACCCGGCCCGCGCCCGCGGCCTCACGGATCGCCTCCAGGTCGGCGGCCATCTCGGTCGGGTGGTGCGCGTAGGAGTCGATCACCTGCACGCCGCGGGCCTCGCCCTTCAGCTGCAGCCGCCGCTTCACGCCGGTGTACGCGCCCAGCGCCTTCGCCAGCCCGTCCGCCGGAACGCCCAGCGCGACGCCCGCGGCCAGCGCCGCCACCGCGTTGTGCGCGTAGTGCCGGCCCGGCACCGAGACGGTGAACGTCAGCCGCTCGCCGCCCAGTTCGACCGTCACCTCGCTGGTCATGCCGCGCGCCGCCACCGACAGCACCCGCACGTCCGCGTCCTCGGCCGCGCCGACCGTCACCACGTTCAGGCCCGCGCGCCCGGCCACCCGGCGGGTCAGCTCACGGGCGCCCTCGTGGTCGGCCGACACCACCAGGGTGCCGCCGGGGACGATCCGGCCGACGAAGGTCTCGAAGGACTCGTAGATCTCCTCCATCGACGCGTAGTTGGCGTGGTGGTCCAGCTCCACGTTCAGCACGATCGCCACCTCGGGCGCGTACTTGTGGAAGCTGCGGTCGCTCTCGTCCGCCTCCGCGACGAAGATCTCGCCCGCGCCGTGGTGCGCGTTCGACCCCGGCAGGTCCAGGTCGCCGCCGATCGCGTAGGAGGGCTCCAGGCCCAGCTCGGCGAGGCTGACCGCCAGCATCGAGGTGGTGGTGGTCTTGCCGTGGGTGCCCGCCACCGCGAGCGCCCGACGGCCGCCCATCAGCGCCGCCAGCGCGTCCGAGCGGTGCACCACCGGGACGCCGCGCTCGCGCGCCGCGACCAGCTCCGGGTTGTCGGCGCGGATCGCGCTGGAGACCACCACGCTGCTGGTCCCGGCCGGCAGGTGCTCGGCGGCGTGGCCGACGAACACCGTCGCCCCCAGCTCGCGCAGCGCCCGCACGGTGTCCGACTCCTTGGCGTCACTGCCCGAGACGGTGGCGCCGCGCACCGCGAGGATCTTCGCCAGGCCGGACATGCCGGCGCCGCCGATGCCGATGAAGTGCGGGGCGTGCAGGTCGTGCGCGGCGTCGTTCAAGGCTGGCTCCGTACTGGCGAGGAATGAGTCGTCCCGTGCGCTATGCAGCTAGCACGACGCACGGGACGATTCTGCCCTAGTCGGGAGGGCGGTCAGGAGTCGCTCGCGAACAGCTTGAGCACCGGGACGCCGACCTCGTGCCGGGCGCGGGAGGCCCAGTCCCGGTGGAAGAACTCCTCGACGAAGTGCGGCGAGGTCAGCACCAGCACCTCGTCGGCCCGGAACTCCTCCACCACCTCGCGCAGGCGCACCAGCGGCTGCTGCTCCACCACCTCGCCCACCGCCTCCGCGCCGGAGTGGCGCAGGTGCCGCAGGCTGTGCTCCAGGGACTCCCCGGCGAGGGTCGGCCCCTCCTCGTCGGACTCGTCGTGCTCGTGCACCGCCCGGTCGAGATGGCCGAGGGCCACATCGTCCAGGGCGCGCAGCAGTTCGTCCTGCTTGCCGCGCGGTTGCATCAGGACGACGAAGGACACCTGTTCGTCGCCGTGGAGAGTGGTGACCAGTTCCACGTCGGCGTCCGAGAGTGCCTTCTCGATCATCAGTACGGTCTTGAACACGCGAGTCCCTTCGGTGGTTCGGGCCCCCGGGTCCGGTTCCACATCCCCTCCTTCATAGTGCCCGGAGGAAGGATTCCTCACGCTGCACACGCGCCACACAGAGCACGTGGTCCACATCGGTCAGGAAGTGGCTCAGGTGAGGGCGGGGTCGCTCGGCGAGCGGTCCGGATCGGTCGACCGAAGATAGCGGGTGAAGAGGAAACCTTTCTCCTCGATCAAGGACACCAGCCGCATCCGCTGGACGTCCGCGATCTGCGGACCGTTCACGATCCTCGGTGAATCACCGCCCGTCACCAGCGGGGCCACCGAGAGGCACAGCTCGTCCAGCAGGCCGTCCGCCGCGAGCTGGCCGAGCAGGCGCGGGCCGCCCTCCGTGAGCTGCCGGCGCCAGCCACGCTCGGTGAGCGCCGCGACCGCCCGGGGCAGGTCCACCGCACCCGTGCCGGCCGTGATCACCTCGGCGACGGCGGCCACCCGGGCGAGCCGGTCGGCCGGGGCGTCGGAGGTGGTGATCACGACGGTCGGCACCAGCGGCTCGGTGAACAGCGGGGCCGACAGATCCAGCTCCAGGCTGCGCGAGACCACCGCGATCACCGGCGCCGGGAGCTGGCCCGCGGCCCGCCGCCGCTCGGCGAACTCCTTGCGCGCCCGCCCCGGCCGGTACCCCTCCGCCCGCACCGTCTCGGCACCCACCAGCACCACGTCGCACAGCGCGCGCAGCACGCCGAAGATCCGCTTGTCCGCTTCGCTGGACAGGCCGTCCGAGAGGCCGTCCAGCCGGGCCGCGCCGTCCAGCGAGGACACCATGTTCGCCCGCAGCCAGGCGGTCTCCGGATACGCGTACGCCTGGGCCAGCCACTCCAGGGTGCCGGGGGTGCCGGGGGTGTCGCCGATCAGTTGCTCCATGGCACCGAGTCTTCCAGGCCGGGCGGGCACCGACGGACGCGAAACCCGTGCGGGCGCGAAACCCGTGCGGACGCGAAGACCGTGCGGGGCGCGAAACCCGTGCGGGCGCGAAACCGGGGGCGCGGGGAACTGCGCGACAAGCGCCAACGGGTCCGTAAGGTCGCGAGCACGTGCAAGTCACTGTCCTGCGTCGCGATCTTTGCGGTGGGCTGCCTTCCGCTTCGCGCAGTTCCCCGCGCCCCTGGTCTCGCATCCCTCCCGCGCGCCCCCGGTTTCGCGCCCTCCTGGGTGTCCCCGTACGCTTGTTCTCCGTGTCTGCACCTGCCTCGGAGTCCGAAATCCGTACCGTGACAGCCCTCGCCTCTCGGCGGCCGGTGGTTCCGGCCGAGCGGCTGGTGGCCGAGATGGTGCCGCCGCCGCGGTTCGCCGGTGTGAGCTTCGGCAGTTACCTGCCGGATTCCTCGCAGCCGAGCCAGTACGAGGCCGTGCAGATCCTGGAGGGCTTCGCGGCGAGCCTGAACGCGGGTGCGGAGCCCGCCAGGCGCGGATGGTTCCGCAGGTCCGCGCCGGCGCCGAGCGGCCCGGCGGGGATCTACCTGGACGGCGGGTACGGCGTCGGGAAGACGCACCTGCTGGCGTCGCTGTGGCACGCGGTGCCGGGCCCGAAGGCGTTCGGCACGTTCGTCGAACTGACCAACCTGGTCGGCGCGTTGACGTTCCAGGGCGCGGTGCGCACGCTGAGCTCGCACCGGCTGCTGTGCATCGACGAGTTCGAGCTGGACGACCCGGGCGACACGGTGCTGGTCTCGACGCTGCTGAGCCGGCTGGTGGAGAACGGCGTCAAGCTCTGCGCGACGTCGAACACCCTGCCGGAGAAGCTCGGCGAGGGCCGCTTCGCGGCGGCGGACTTCATGCGCGAGATCCAGGGCCTGTCCGCGCATTTCCGCCCGGTGCGGATCGACGGCCAGGACTACCGCCACCGCGGTCTGCCGGCCGCGCCGCCGCCGTACACCGACGCCGAGGTGACCGCGCGGGCCGAGCAGACCCCGAACGCCTCGCTGGACGACTTCGACGGGCTGCTGGAGCACCTGAAGGAGGTGCACCCCAGCCGGTACGGCGCGCTGCTGGACGAGGTGGGCGCGGTGTTCCTGCGCGGGGTGCGGCAGGTGGACGACCAGGCGACGGCGCTGCGGCTGGTGGTGCTGGCGGACCGGATGTACGACCGGGAGCTGCCGATCACCGCGTCCGGCGTGCCGTTCGACCAGGTGTTCACCGAGGAGATGCTGCGCGGCGGCTACCGCAAGAAGTACCTGCGGGCGGTCTCCCGCCTGGTCGCGCTGGCCCGGGACTCCGCCAAGTAGCCGGGGCTCAGGCGTCCAGGACCACGCCGGGAAGCGGCCGGCCGGCGGCGTCGAACAGCGGCGTCCCGCAGTCGCAGTGCTCCCCGGCCAGGGTCTCGCCGGGCGGCAGCTGCCAGATCAGCGGCTCGGCGCAGCCGGGGCAGTCCAGGCAGACCAGGCCCGGTTCGGTGCCCCAGCGAAGCACCAGGGCGTCCTGGTGGGTCAGCGCGGGCGGTTCGCGGTCGTCGGTCCGGGCGACCAGCACGGTGTAGGAGTCGTCCCCGCGGTGCACCAGCAGGAGCGTGCAGCCGAGGCCGGCCAGCACCTCGGACAGGTGGTTCAGCTGGCGCACCGGGAGGTCGCCGCGCTCCAGCGCCGGGTCCTGCTCGGCCGCCCGGCGGACGGCCGTGTCGTCGACGCCCGCCGGGTCCGCCCCGAGGGCCCGCACCCGTTCGGCGACGAATGCCGCGAGCTGCCCGGGCGCGTCCTCACCGCTCCAGTCCATGGAGAACGCCACGCGGTCGACGTCGATCCCGCGGCTGCGCTCGTCGGGGGTCAGCACCAGTTCTTCCAGCTCTGTCATGCCGGGCACGGTAGCGGCCGCCGCCGACAGCCGGAGCGGTCCCGGTCTGTCAGTGGCCGGTCGTACCGTGGAGTGGTGCGTCCCATCACGAGTATTGAGCGGTCCGTGGCGCCCTTCGAGGTCGTCAGCCCCTACCAGCCCAATGGCGACCAGCCGGCGGCCATCGCCGAGCTGGAACGCCGCATCCGCGCGGGGGAGAAGGACGTCGTCCTGCTCGGCGCGACCGGCACCGGCAAGTCCGCCACCACCGCGTGGATGATCGAGAAGCTGCAGCGCCCCACCCTGGTGATGGCGCCGAACAAGACGCTGGCCGCGCAGCTGGCGAACGAGTTCCGCGAGCTGCTGCCGAACAACGCCGTCGAGTACTTCGTCTCGTACTACGACTACTACCAGCCCGAGGCGTACGTCCCGCAGACGGACACCTACATCGAGAAGGACTCCTCGATCAACGAGGAGGTCGAGCGGCTGCGCCACTCCGCCACCAACAGCCTGCTCACCCGGCGCGACGTCGTGGTGGTGGCGTCCGTGTCGTGCATCTACGGCCTCGGCACCCCGCAGGAGTACGTGGACCGGATGGTGCGGCTCAAGGTCGGCGAGGAGGTCGACCGGGACGCCCTGCTGCGCCGCTTCGTGGACATCCAGTACACCCGCAACGACCTGGCGTTCAGCCGCGGCACCTTCCGGGTCCGCGGCGACACCATCGAGATCTTCCCGGTCTACGAGGAACTCGCCGTCCGGATCGAGATGTTCGGCGACGAGATCGAGGCGCTGTACACGCTGCACCCGCTGACCGGCGAGGTGATCAGCCAGGACGAATCGGTGTACGTCTTCCCCGCCTCGCACTACGTGGCCGGCCCGGAGCGGATGGAGCGCGCGGTCCGCGACATCGAGACCGAGCTGGAGCAGACCCTGGCCCGGATGGAGAAGCAGGGCAAGCTGCTGGAGGCCCAGCGGCTGCGCATGCGCACCACGTACGACATCGAGATGCTGCGGCAGATCGGCACCTGCTCGGGCGTGGAGAACTACTCGATGCACTTCGACGGCCGGCAGCCCGGCTCGCCGCCGAACACCCTCCTCGACTACTTCCCCGAGGACTTCCTGCTGGTCATCGACGAGTCGCACGTCACCGTCCCGCAGATCGGCGCGATGTACGAGGGCGACGCCTCGCGCAAGCGCACGCTGGTCGAGCACGGGTTCCGGCTGCCCTCGGCGATGGACAACCGGCCGCTGAAGTGGGAGGAGTTCCAGGAGCGGATCGGCCAGACCGTCTACCTGTCGGCCACCCCCGGCAAGTACGAACTGGCGCGCGGCGACGGGCAGGTGGAGCAGATCATCCGCCCGACCGGCCTGATCGACCCCGAGGTGATCGTCAAGCCCACCGAGGGCCAGATCGACGACCTGGTGCACGAGATCCGGCAGCGGGTGGAGAAGGACGAACGCGTCCTGGTCACCACCCTCACCAAGAAGATGGCCGAGGACCTCACCGACTACTTCCTCGGCCTGGACATCCGGGTCCGCTACCTGCACAGCGACGTCGACACGCTGCGCCGGATCGAGCTGCTGCGCGAGCTGCGGGCCGGCGAGTACGACGTGCTGGTCGGCATCAACCTGCTGCGCGAGGGCCTCGACCTGCCCGAGGTGTCGCTGGTGGCGATCCTGGACGCCGACAAGGAGGGCTTCCTGCGCTCCGGCACCTCGCTGATCCAGACCATCGGCCGCGCCGCGCGAAACGTCTCCGGCCAGGTGCACATGTACGCCGACAAGATCACCCCGGCGATGGAGCTGGCGATCTCCGAGACCAACCGCCGGCGCGCCGTCCAGCAGGCGTACAACGAGAAGCACGGCATCGACCCGCAGCCGCTGCGGAAGAAGATCGGCGACCTGCTCTCCACCATGGCCGGCGAGGACGTCGACACCGAGGAGCTGCTCGCCACCGGCTACCGCCAGCAGGGCAAGGGCAAGGCCCCGGTGCCGTCGCTGGGCATCGACCGCAAGCCCGCCAAGAGCCTGCCCGCGGCCGAACTCGCCCAGCTGATCCAGGACATGACGGACCGGATGCACACCGCCGCCGCCGAGCTGCAGTTCGAGGTGGCGGCCCGGCTGCGCGACGAGGTCAAGGAGCTCAAGCGCGAGCTGCGCCAGATGCGCGAGGCCGGCATGGCCTGATCCGGGCGGTCCGAAACGGCCGTCATGTCGTAGTTCTGCCACAGTCTCGACCGTCCCGGACCGGGGCGGCGGGGCGGCGGCGTAGGGTGGTGCGCGACCGGCTCGGGGCCCGGACGCTCCTGTCACGGCCGGTCGTGCGCGAGAGGCCGGGGTCAGCCCGGAGGAATGGGGTGGTCGGCGTGTCGGTGAGCCTGGCGAAGGGGCAGAGCGTCAGCCTGGCGAAGTCCAGTGGCGAGACGCTGAGCGTGGTGCGGATGGGCCTCGGCTGGAAGTCCGCCCCGGGCAAGCGCGGCTTCTTCAGCCGCCGCCCGAAGGAGATCGACCTGGACGCCTCCGCCCTGCTGTACGACGGCAGGGCGATGAGCGACGTGGTGTTCTTCTCGCACCTGGTCAGCAACGACGGTTCGGTGCAGCACACCGGCGACAACCTGGTCGGCGGCGTCGGCGGCGAGGACGACGAGAGCATCCTGGTCGACCTGACCAAGGTGCCGGCCCGGGTCACCCAGATCGTGTTCACCGTCAGCTCGTACAGCGGCCAGAACTTCCTGGAGGTGCAGAACGCGCACTGCCGGCTGGTCGACGAGACCACCAACACCGAGCTGGCCCGCTACGAGCTCACCGGCGGCGGCACCCACACCGGGCAGATCATGGCCAAGGTCGAGCGGGACGGCGCGGGCTGGAAGATGACCGCGATCGGCGCCCCCGCCACCGGCCGCACCTTCCGGGACATGCTGCCGCACATCGAGCCCTTCCTGTAGGCCGTCCAGGGCAGCCCTTTACCTTCTTTACCTTCCCTTGGTGTTCCTGTTACTCTCGACGGGAGCGGAGGGGAGTATTCCCCGTTCAGTGACCCCGTCATCACGGCTGCCCGTCGCGGCATCCCGGGGCGCTGGCCGCGCGGCGCCCGCCGATGGGCGTGCCGCGCGGTGGAAGAGACCTCCGGCAGTGACGATGTTCGCCTAGCTGCCGGAGGAGCAGTCATGGACGTTTCCGCAGGCCTGTGGGCCGGCACCATCGCGGTGCTGGCCCTGTTGATCATGGCCGATTTCTTCATCGGCGGTCGCAAGCCGCACGAGGTCTCCCTCAAGGAGGCCGGGATCTGGACGGCGGTCTGGGTCGTGCTGGCGGTGCTGTTCGGCGGTTTCCTGTGGTGGTACGGCGGCGGTGAACCGGCCGGCGAGTTCTTCGCGGGCTACATCACCGAGAAGTCGCTCAGCGTGGACAACCTGTTCGTGTTCATCCTGATCATGGGCAAGTTCGCGGTGCCGAAGATCTACCAGCAGCGGGTGCTGATGTTCGGTGTGATCATCGCCCTGGTGCTGCGGGCGGTGTTCATCGCCGGCGGCGCGGCGCTGGTCTCCAGTTTCTCCTGGGTGTTCTTCATCTTCGGCGGTTTCCTGATCTGGACGGCCTGGAAGCTGCTCAAGGAGGCGCGCGCCGAGGAGGAGGGCGAGGAGGACTTCGAGGAGAACCGCCTGCTCAAGTCCATCCAGAAGCGCGTCCCGTCCACCGGCGAGTACCACGGCACCAAGCTGTTCATCCGGGAGAACGGCCGCCGGCTGGTGACCCCGATGCTGATCGTGATGATCGCGATCGGCACCACCGACGTGCTGTTCGCGCTGGACTCGATCCCCGCCATCTTCGGTCTCACCCAGGATCCGTACATCGTCTTCACCGCCAACGCCTTCGCGCTGATGGGCCTGCGGCAGCTGTACTTCCTGATCGGCGGCCTGCTGAAGAAGCTGGTCCACCTGTCCTACGGCCTGTCGGTGATCCTCGGCTTCATCGGCGTGAAGCTGGTGCTGCACGCCCTGCACGAGGCCGGCGCGCACGTCCCGGAGATCAGCATCCCGGTGTCGCTGGGCTTCATCCTGGTCACCCTGGTGGTCACCACCATCACCAGCCTGATCGCCGCCCGCAAGCAGGACGACGACTCCGGCCGGCCGGAGAAGATCGACGCCTGACGCCGACGGTAGACGCAAGGAGGGCCCCCGCCTCGGCGGGGGCCCTCGGTCGTGCGGTTCACCAGCCGCGTTCGCGCCACTCCGGCAGGTGCGGGCGCTCGGCGCCCAGCGTGGTGTCGCCGCCGTGGCCGGGGTAGACCCAGGTCTCGTCCGGGAGGGCGTCGAAGATCTTCTCGTTGACGTCCCGGAACAGCGACTCGAAGGCGGCCGGGTCGCCCCAGGTGTTGCCCACCCCGCCGGGGAACAGGCAGTCGCCGGTGAACAGGTGCGGGTGGCCCTGCGGGTCGTCGTAGACCAGCACGATCGCGCCGGGGGTGTGTCCCACCAGGTGGCGGACGGTCAGCCGGATCTGCCCGACCCGGAGCACCGAGCCGTCCTCCAGGGCGACGTCGGTGGGCACCTCGATGCCCTCCGCGTCGATCCGCCCGGCGGCGGTGCGCGCCCCGGTGGCGGCGACCACCTCGGCCAGCGCGCCCCAGTGGTCGCGGTGCCGGTGGGTGGTGACCACCATGGCCAGCCGGTTGCCGACGGTCTCCAGCAGCACCGGGGCGTCGGCGGCCGCGTCGATCAGCAGCTGCTCGTCGGTGGCCCGGCAGCGCAGCAGGTAGGCGTTGTTGTCGTACGGCCCGACCGCCACCTTGGTGATGATCAGATGGGCCAGCTCCCGGACGTCCGGCGCACCGCCGACCTTGACCGTTCCGTGGTACGTCATCACGCGCTCCTCGCTGCCGCTGGGGGTGTCCCGTCAACCGGCACCATCATCCCATCGGGGGCAGCTGGGGCAGGGCGGTGCGCGCGTCGACCAGGTGGCCGTCGCGGTGGACCTGCAGGCCGTCGCCGTCCGAACGCCCCGACAGCCAGCCGGTGAGCGCCCGCACCGGGCCCTCGACGGTCAGCTCCGGCTCGCCCGCGCCGCCGAGCCGGGCCTCCAGGCCGGTGTCCTCGGCGATCAGCCGGACCGCCGGGAGGCCGTCCTGGGCGCCGAAGTGGGTGCCCAGGCGGTGGAACTCGGCGATCGCGAACTGCTCCGACCAGTGCGCCGGGGTGTAGCCGGCGTTCAGGTCGACGTGGTGGTACTCCAGCTCGGCCAGCCGCTTGCCGGGCAGCTGCCAGGCCGGGAACGTGTAGCCGGAGCGGTGGGTGAGGACGGCCTGCCAGTGCTCGGGGGCGAGCAGCCGGGCGGCGTCCACGAAACGCTGCTGGCTGTCGCGGATGTCGGCCAGCTGCACGTCCAGCGGGCGGCCGGAGTCGGCCTCGATGCCGGCGTTGCGGGCCGCGGAGCTGGCGTACTGCGGGTCCTCGCGGCCGGTGCGGGCGTTGTTCAGCAGGATCACCAGCGAGTCGGCGTTGCGGGCGATGTGCGCCAGCACGTGGCCGCGGGTCCAGCCGGGCAGCGCGGACGGTTCGAACACCTCCTCGGGCTTCAGCTCGGCCAGCGTGTGCAGCAGGAGTTCGGTGCTCTCGACAGTGGCCTGCAGCTGTCCGGCTGCGGTGGTCGCGTCGCTCATCGGGCGGTGCCTTTCGACGGTCGGTGGAGCGGTTCCCACCGCCCCAGACCGTTGCCGGGGGCGGTTGTCAGTCGTTGACGCTACCGTCGGGCGAGGGTGCCGTTCACTCCTTTGGGTGGACCCTGCCGGACGGTTCGATATTCGAACAGATGAGCTAGTACGCTGGCGGGCGCATCCTGGAAGAAGCAGACCTCAGACATTTCGACCCGGAGAAAGGCGCCAGAAGCAGTGGCAGACCGCCTCGTCGTCCGCGGTGCACGCGAGCACAACCTCAAGAACGTCTCGCTCGACCTGCCCCGGGATTCCCTCATCGTCTTCACGGGCCTCTCCGGGTCCGGTAAGTCCTCGCTCGCCTTCGACACGATCTTCGCCGAGGGCCAGCGGCGCTACGTCGAGTCGCTGTCCTCGTACGCCCGTCAGTTCCTCGGGCAGATGGACAAGCCGGACGTCGACTTCATCGAGGGTCTCTCCCCGGCCGTCTCGATCGACCAGAAGTCCACCAGCCGCAACCCGCGCTCCACCGTCGGCACCATCACCGAGGTGTACGACTACCTGCGCCTGCTGTTCGCCCGCATCGGCAAGCCGCACTGCCCGCACTGCGGCCGCCCGATCGCCCGGCAGTCGCCGCAGGCGATCGTCGACAAGGTGCTGTCGCTGGAGGAGGGCACCCGGTTCCAGGTCCTCAGCCCGGTCGTCCGCGAGCGCAAGGGCGAGTTCGTCGACCTCTTCGCCGACCTGCAGTCCAAGGGCTACGCCCGGGCCCGGGTCGACGGGCAGACCGTCCAGCTGACCGAGCCGCCGACGCTCAAGAAGCAGGAGAAGCACACCATCGAGGTGGTGATCGACCGCCTCACCGTGAAGTCCAGTGCCAAGCGCCGCCTCACCGACTCGGTGGAGACGGCCCTCAAGCTGGCCGGCGGCATGGTGGTGCTCGACTTCGTCGACCTCGCCGAGGACGACCCCGAGCGCGAGAAGATGTTCTCGGAGCACCTCTACTGCCCCTACGACGACGTCTCCTTCGAGGAGTTGGAGCCGAGGTCGTTCTCCTTCAACTCCCCGTTCGGCGCCTGCCCCGACTGCTCGGGCCTGGGCAACCGGATGGAGGTCGACCCCGAACTGCTCGTCCCCGACGAGGAGAAGTCGCTCGACGAGGGCGCCATCCACCCGTGGTCGCAGGGCGCCACCAAGGAATACTTCCAGCGCCTGGTCAACGCGCTGGCCGGCGAGCTCGGCTTCCGCACCGACATCCCGTGGGCCGGGCTGCCCGCCCGCGCCCGCAAGGCCCTGCTGTACGGCCACAAGACCCAGGTCGAGGTCCGCTACCGCAACCGGTACGGCCGCGAGCGCTCCTACACCACCGCCTTCGAGGGCGCCGTCCCGTTCGTGACGCGGCGGCACTCCGAGTCCGAGAGCGACTCCAGCCGCGAGCGCTTCGAGGGCTACATGCGCGAGGTGCCCTGCCCGACCTGCAAGGGCACCCGGCTCAAGCCGGTCGTCCTCGCGGTCACCGTGATGGAAAAGTCCATCGCCGAGGTCTCCGCCATGTCGATCAGCGACTGCGCGGACTTCCTCGGCGCGCTGCGCCTCGACGCCCGCGACAAGAAGATCGCCGAGCGGGTCCTCAAGGAGGTCCTGGAGCGGCTGCGCTTCCTGGTCGACGTCGGCCTCGACTACCTGTCGCTGAACCGTGCCGCGGGCACCCTCTCCGGCGGCGAGGCCCAGCGCATCCGGCTCGCCACCCAGATCGGCTCCGGCCTGGTCGGCGTGCTCTACGTGCTGGACGAGCCGTCCATCGGCCTGCACCAGCGCGACAACCACCGCCTGATCGAGACCCTGGTCCGGCTGCGGGACATCGGCAACACCCTGATCGTCGTCGAGCACGACGAGGACACCATCAAGACCGCCGACTGGATCGTCGACATCGGCCCCGGCGCCGGCGAGCACGGCGGCAAGGTGGTGCACTCCGGCTCGCTCAAGGAGCTGCTGGAGAACGACGAGTCGCTCACCGGCCAGTACCTGTCCGGCAAGCGCGGCATCCCGATCCCGGCCGCCCGCCGCCCGCGCGACAAGAAGCGCCAGATCGTGGTGCACGGCGCCCGCGAGCACAACCTGCGGGACGTCACGGTCGCCTTCCCGCTGGGTACCTTCACGGCCGTCACGGGCGTCTCCGGCTCCGGCAAGTCCACGCTGGTCAACGACATCCTCTACTCGCACCTGGCCCGCGAGCTCAACGGCGCCCGCAGCGTCCCCGGCCGGCACACCCGGATCACCGGCACCGACCTGGTCGACAAGGTGGTGCACGTCGACCAGTCGCCGATCGGCCGCACCCCGCGCTCCAACCCGGCCACCTACACCGGCGTCTTCGACCACGTCCGGCGGCTGTTCGCGGAGACCCAGGAGGCCAAGGTCCGCGGCTACCTGCCCGGCCGGTTCTCGTTCAACGTCAAGGGCGGCCGCTGCGAGAACTGCTCCGGCGACGGCACCATCAAGATCGAGATGAACTTCCTGCCGGACGTCTACGTCCCCTGCGAGGTCTGCCACGGCGCCCGCTACAACCGGGAGACGCTGGAGGTCCACTACAAGGGCAGGTCCATCGCCGAGGTGCTCGACATGCCGATCGAGGAGGCCCTCGACTTCTTCGAGGCCGTCCCCGCGATCGCCCGCCACCTGCGCACCCTCAAGGAGGTCGGCCTCGGCTACGTCCGCCTCGGCCAGCCCGCCACCACCCTCTCCGGCGGCGAGGCCCAGCGCGTCAAGCTCTCCGCCGAACTCCAGAAGCGCTCCACCGGCCGCACGGTCTACGTCCTCGACGAGCCCACCACCGGCCTGCACTTCGAGGACATCAGCAAGCTGATCAAGGTCCTCGAAGGCCTGGTCGACAAGGGCAACACCGTCATCGTCATCGAGCACAACCTCGACGTCATCAAGACCGCCGACTGGCTCGTCGACATGGGCCCGGAGGGCGGCGCCGGCGGCGGCACCGTCGTCATCGAGGGCACCCCCGAGGAGGTCGCCGCCTCCACGGCCAGCCACACCGGCAAGTTCCTCCGCGACATCCTCCCGGGGGTCTCGGACGCCGCACCGGTCAAGCGCCGCAAGAAGTAGTACCGGCCGCCGACGCGGGCCGCCCGGAGAGCGCACCAGGCTCCCCGGGCGGCCCGCGTTGTGCGTGCTACGTTGCTGGCGCCCTTCCCCGCACCACCGAGGAGTTCCCGATGTCCGAGCCCGTCGCCTCCCGCCGTACCGTCCTCTGCTGCGCGGCCGTCGCGCTGGCCGGTGCGACGGCGGCCGGTTGCTCAAGCTCCAAGGAGAAGACCGAAACGCCCTCCGGCCCGATCGACCTCGGCGCGGCCTCCGACGTCCCGGTCGGCGGCGGCAAGGTGTACCGCGAGCAGGCCGTCGTCGTCACGCAGCCGACCGCCGGCCAGTACAAGGCCTTCAGCGCCAAGTGCACGCACGCCGGCTGCCTGGTCAACGGCGTGCTCAAGGAGCAGATCCAGTGCCTGTGCCACGGCAGCCGCTTCGCCATCACCGACGGCGCCGTGCAGGACGGCCCGGCCCCGAAGCCGCTGCCCGAGTACCAGGTCGCGGTGCAGAACGGTCAGCTCCAGGTCACCAAGTAGCATCCCGCCCCGAGGTGTCGGCGCCAGTCGGTACGGTAGGGGCATGGCTGACCCGTCCACCTACCGTCCGGCTCCGGGGGCGATCCCGCTCTCGCCCGGGGTGTACAAGTTCCGTGACGCGCACGGGCGGGTCATCTACGTCGGCAAGGCGAAGAACCTGCGCCAGCGGCTCTCCTCCTACTTCCAGGACGTCGCGAACCTGCACCCGCGCACCGCGACGATGGTCACCACCGCGGCGTCGGTGGAGTGGACGGTGGTGTCCACCGAGGTCGAGGCGCTGCAGCTGGAGTACTCCTGGATCAAGGAGTTCGACCCGCGGTTCAACGTCAAGTACCGGGACGACAAGAGCTACCCGGAGCTGGCGGTCACCCTGAACGAGGAGTTCCCGCGGGTCCAGGTGATGCGCGGGGCGCACAAGAAGGGCGTGCGCTACTTCGGCCCCTACGGGCACGCCTGGGCGATCCGCGAGACCGTCGACCTGCTGCTGCGGGTCTTCCCCGTCCGCACCTGCTCCAACGGCGTCTTCAAGCGCGCCCAACAGGTCGGCCGGCCCTGCCTGTTGGGGTACATCGGCAAGTGCGCGGCCCCCTGCGTGGGCCGGGTCGACGCCGCCGAGCACCGCGAACTCGCCGAGGAGTTCTGCGACTTCATGGCCGGCCGGACGGGCAACTACCTGCGCCGCCTGGAGCAGCAGATGCAGGAGGCCGCCGCCGAGATGGAGTACGAGAAGGCGGCCCGGCTGCGCGACGACCTCGGCGCGCTGCGCCGCGCGATGGAGAAGAACGCGGTGGTGCTGGGCGACGGCACCGACGCCGACCTGCTCGCGCTGGCACAGGACGAACTCGAAGCGGCCGTGCAGATCTTCCACGTCCGCGGCGGCCGGGTGCGCGGCCAGCGCGGCTGGGTGACCGACAAGGTCGAGGACGTGGACACGGCCGGCCTGGTCGAGCACGCGCTGCAGCAGCTGTACGGCGCGGGCACCGAGCAGGTCCCGCGCGAGGTCCTCGTCCCGGCCGTGCCGGACGAGGCCGTCCATGAGTGGCTGTGCACCCTGCGCGGCTCCCAGGTCGACCTGCGCGTCCCGCAGCGCGGCGACAAGAAGGACCTGATGGAGACGGTGCAGCGCAACGCCCAGCAGGCGCTGGCGCTGCACAAGACCAAGCGCGCCTCGGACCTCACCACCCGCAGCCGCGCGCTCCAGGAGATCGCCGAGGCCCTGGAGTTGGACTCGGCGCCGCTGCGCATCGAGTGCTTCGACATCTCCCACCTGCAGGGTGAGGACGTGGTCGCGTCCATGGTCGTCTTCGAGGACGGCCTGGCCCGCAAGAGCGAGTACCGCCGGTTCCAGATCAAGGGCTTCGAGGGCCAGGACGACGTCCGCTCGATGCACGAGGTGATCACCCGCCGCTTCCGCCGCTACCTCCAGGAACGCGAGCAGACCGGCGAGTGGGCCGTCCCGGAGGAGGACGAGTCGCTCACCGACGAGACCGGCCGCCCCAAGCGCTTCGCCTACCCGCCGCAACTGCTGGTGGTCGACGGCGGGCAGCCCCAGGTCGCCGCCGCCCAGCGGGCCCTGGACGAACTGGGCATGGACGACGTCGCGGTGTGCGGCCTGGCGAAGCGCCTGGAGGAGGTGTGGCTGCCCGGGCAGGACGACCCGGTGGTGCTGCCGCGCTCCTCCGAAGGCCTCTACCTGCTGCAGCGGGTGCGCGACGAGGCGCACCGGTTCGCGATCAACTACCAGCGCTCGAAGCGCTCCAAACGGCTCACGGCGGGGGAACTGGACTCCGTCCCCGGGCTCGGCGAGACTCGCCGCCGGGCCCTGCTGAAGCACTTCGGTTCGCTGAAGAAGCTCCGGGCGGCCACCGTCGACGAGTTGTGCGAAGTCCCGGGGATCGGGCGCCGGACCGCGGAGACTGTTGCCGCAGCCTTGGCCTCCCGTACACCCGCCGCATTCGCGGTCAACACCGCGACCGGCGAGATCATCGAAGACAGCACCGCCACAGCAGTACCGAGAAGCGGGGAAGAGACGTGACTGTGTCCAACGGGGGAGAGAGCACCCCCGAGCTGGTGATCATCTCCGGCATGTCCGGGGCGGGCCGCTCCACCGCGGCCAAGTGCCTGGAGGACCTCGGCTGGTTCGTGGTCGACAACCTGCCGCCGGCGCTGATTCCCACCATGGTCGACCTGGGGGCCCGCTCGCAGGGCGCGGTGCCGCGGATCGGCGTGGTCGTCGACGTGCGCGGCCGCACCTTCTTCGACGACCTGCTGACCTCGCTGGAGGAGCTGGAGAAGCGCGGCGTCCGGCTCCGGGTGGTCTTCCTCGACTCCTCCGACGACGCCCTGGTGCGCCGCTTCGAGTCGGTGCGCCGCCCGCACCCGCTGCAGGCCGACGGCCGGATCGTCGACGGCATCGCCCAGGAACGCGAGCTGCTGCGCGAGCTGCGCGGCGAGGCCGACCTGGTCGTCGACACCTCCAACCTCAACGTGCACCAGCTGCGCGCCAAGATGGACGCCCAGTTCGCCGGCCAGGACGAGCCGGAGCTGCGCGCCACCGTGATGTCCTTCGGCTTCAAGTACGGCCTGCCGGTCGACGCCGACCTGGTCGTGGACTGCCGCTTCCTGCCGAACCCGCACTGGGTCCCCGAGCTGCGGGCCCGTACCGGAACCGATCCGGACGTGGCAGAGTACGTGTTCCAGCAGCCCGGGGCGCAGCCGTTCCTGGACGGCTACACCGAGCTGCTGCGGATCATCACGGAGGGCTACCGCCGCGAGGGGAAGCGCTACATGACGCTTGCCGTAGGCTGCACCGGAGGCAAACACCGCAGCGTGGCGATGTCCGAGCAGCTGACCAAGCGCTTGATCGCGGACGGAGTCGAGACGGTGCTGGTCCACCGGGACATGGGCCGGGAGTAGCGGCCGGGAACCACCCGTACCGCCGCCCCGGCCGAGCACGAGACAGGAACATGGGGTCGGCGTGACGGGATACGTGCCAGCGCGGCAGCAGCTCCGGACCAAACCCGCCGAGCGGGCCGCCGCCGGGCAGCACCGCCCCGGCGCGCCGAAGATCGCCGCACTGGGCGGCGGCCAGGGCCTGTCCGCGTCGCTGTCCGCGCTGCGCCGGCTGACCACCGAGCTGACCGCCGTGGTCACCGTCGCCGACGACGGCGGCTCCAGCGGGCGGCTGCGCGCCGAGCTCGGCGTGCTGCCGCCCGGCGACCTGCGCAAGGCGCTGGCCGCGCTGTGCGGCGACGACGACTGGGGCCGCACCTGGTCGGAGGTCATCCAGCAGCGCTTCACCGGCAACGGCGAGCTCGGCGGCCACGCGGTCGGCAACCTGCTGATCGTCGCGCTGTGGGAGAAGCTCGGCGACCCGGTGGAGGCGCTGAACTGGGTGGGCCGGCTGCTGAACGTGCAGGGCCGGGTACTGCCGATGTCCGCGGTGCCGCTGGACATCGAGGCGCAGGTCCGCGGGCACGACCCGCTGCGGCCCGGCGAGGTGACGGCGGTCCGCGGCCAGGCCTCGGTCGCGGTGACGCCCGGCACCGTCCAGTCGATCCGACTCGTGCCGGACGAGCCGCCGGCCGTCCCGGAGGCCGTGCAGGCCGTGCGGGAGGCGGACTGGGTGGTGCTCGGCCCGGGCTCCTGGTTCACCAGCGTGCTGCCGCACCTGCTGGTCCCCGACCTCGCGAAGGCCCTCACCGAGACCCGCGCCCGCCGCCTGCTGACGCTCAACCTGGCCCCGCAGCCCGGCGAGACCGAGGGCTTCACCCCGCAGCGCCACCTGGAGGTGATCGCCGACCACGCTCCGGACCTCGCCGTGGATGCGATCCTGGTGGATGAGCGGGCCGTCAGCGGAGGCGCATTCGGGCTCGCCGACCTGACGGGCCTGGAGCAGGCCGCGAAGCGGATGGGCGCCGCCCTGGTGCTCGACTCGGTGGCCCGCGCCGACGGCACCCCGCGACACGACCCGGAGCTCTTGGCCGCCGCGTACGACCGGATTTTCCGGACTCATGGAAGGATCGGCCCATGGCGATGACGGCAGCGGTGAAAGACGAGATCTCCCGGCTTCCCGTCACCCGTGCCTGCTGCCGCAAGGCGGAGGTCTCGGCGATCCTGCGTTTTGCGGGCGGACTGCACATTGTGAGCGGCCGCATCGTGATCGAGGCGGAGCTGGACACCGGCATTGCGGCACGGCGGCTGCGCAAGGACCTCCTGGAGATCTTCGGACACTCCTCGGATCTGGTGGTGATGGCCCCCGGCGGGCTGCGTCGCGGCAGCCGGTACGTGGTGCGGGTGGTGAAGGACGGCGAGCTGCTGGCCCGGCAGACCGGGCTGGTGGACGGACGCGGACGGCCGATCCGGGGCCTGCCCCCGGCGGTGGTGTCCGGCGCGACGTGCGACGCGGAGGCCGCCTGGCGCGGCGCGTTCCTGGCGCACGGCTCGCTCACCGAGCCCGGCCGCTCCTCCTCGCTGGAGATCACCTGCCCCGGCTCGGAGGCGGCGCTCGCCCTGGTCGGCGCGGCCCGCCGGCTCGGCATCCCCGCCAAGGCCCGCGAGGTCCGCGGCGTCGACCGGGTGGTGATCCGCGACGGCGACGCGATCGGCGCGCTGCTCACCCGCCTCGGCGCGCACGAGTCCGTGCTGGCCTGGGAGGAGCGCCGGATGCGCCGCGAGGTCCGCGCCACCGCCAACCGGCTGGCCAACTTCGACGACGCCAACCTGCGCCGCTCGGCCCGCGCCGCCGTCGCGGCCGGCGCCCGGGTGGCCCGCGCCCTGGAGATCCTCGGCGAGGAGGTGCCCGAGCACCTGGCGGCGGCCGGCGCGCTGCGCATGCAGCACAAGCAGGCCTCGCTGGAGGAGCTCGGCGCGCTCGCCGACCCGCCGCTGACCAAGGACGCGGTGGCCGGCCGGATCCGCCGCCTGCTGGCGATGGCCGACAAGCGCGCCGCCGAACTCGGACTGCCCAACACCGAGGCCAACCTCACCGAGGAGATGGCCCTGAACTGACCGGCCGTCGGCCTCCCGGAACGCAACCCCGAAGGGGCGTGCGGAGCGTGACGCGGCATCCGCCGCGGACCGGCCCGCACGCCCCTTTCGGCCGTCCGGGCCCTTGCGCCGACCGGTGAGGCGATGTGCCTTGCGACACTTGGGGGAGGTAGGGTCAGCAGTGGTCGGGGAAACCCAAAATTTCACCCCCGTCGGGCTCCGGCCCGGCGTACCTGTTAGGAGATCGGTTCGTGACGATCCGGGTAGGCATCAACGGGTTCGGCCGCATCGGCCGCAACTTCTTCCGTGCGGTCAAGGCCCAGGGCGCGGACATCGAAATCGTCGGTGTCAACGACCTGACCGACACCAAGACGCTGGCTCACCTGCTCAAGTACGACACCACTCTCGGTACCTTCCCCGGCGAGGTCTCGCACACCGAGGACACCATCACCGTCGATGGTCACACCTTCAAGGTCACCGCCGAGCGTGACCCCGCCAACCTCCCCTGGGCCGAGCTGGGCGCCGACATCGTCGTCGAGTCCACCGGCATCTTCACCAAGGCCGAGGGTGCGAAGAAGCACCTGGCGGCCGGCGCGAAGAAGGTCGTCATCTCGGCGCCCGCCAGCGACGAGGACATCACCATCGTGCTGGGCGTCAACGACGACAAGTACGACGCGGCCGCGCACAACATCATCTCGAACGCCTCCTGCACCACCAACTGCGTGGCGCCGATGGCGAAGGTGCTGGACGAGAACTTCGGCATCGTCAAGGGCCTGATGACCACCGTGCACGCCTTCACCAACGACCAGGTCACCCTGGACTTCCCGCACAAGGACCTGCGTCGCGCCCGCGCCGCCTCGCAGAACATCATCCCGACCTCGACCGGTGCCGCCAAGGCCACCGCCCTGGTCCTCCCGCAGCTGAAGGGCAAGCTGGACGGCACCTCGCTGCGCGTCCCGGTCCCGACCGGCTCCATCACCGACCTGGTGGTCACCCTGGAGCGCGAGGTCACCAAGGACGAGGTCAACGCCGCGTTCCAGAAGGCCTCCCAGGAGGGCCCGCTCAAGGGCATCCTGGCGTACACCGAAGACCCGATCGTCTCCTCGGACATCGTGAACGACCCGCACTCCTGCATCTTCGACTCGAAGCTGACGATGGTTCAGGGGAACCAGGTCAAGGTGCTCGGCTGGTACGACAACGAGTTCGGCTACTCCAACCGCCTCGTCGACCTGGTCGCCATCGTCGGCGAGCAGCTCTGACTCTTCAGCGGTAGCTGACGTGACGTAAGGGGCAGGGCCCGGAAGGCTGTCACCGCCGACCGGGCCCTGCCGCTGCGCCCATCCTCGTCCGTCCTACCCTGTCCCGGTGTGTGACCCGCTGCCCCGTGTCGCCGCCTGCCGATCCATCCATCGAGGAGCAAGCAAGACCGTGAAGACGATCGAAGACCTGGAGGTCTCCGGCAAGCGGGTGTTCGTCCGCGCCGACCTCAACGTGCCGCTGTCCGGGGACACCATCACCGACGACGGCCGGATCCGCGCCGTCGCGCCGACCATCGCCAAGCTCGTCGAGCGCGGCGCCCGGGTGGTCGTCGCCTCGCACCTCGGCCGCCCCAAGGGCGAGCCGGACCCGAAGTTCTCGCTCGCGCCGGTGGCGGTCCGCCTCGGCGAGATCCTGGGCCGCCCGGTGAGCTTCGCCACCGACACGGTCGGGGACAGCGCGAAGGCCACCGTCGCCGCTCTCGGCGACGGCGAGGTCACGCTGCTGGAGAACCTGCGCTTCAACGCCGGCGAGACCTCCAAGGACGACGCCGAGCGCGGCGCGTTCGCCGACGAGCTGGCCGCCCTGGCGGACCTGTACGTCGGCGACGGCTTCGGTGCGGTGCACCGCAAGCACGCCTCCGTCTACGACCTGCCGGCCCGGCTGCCGCACGCCGTCGGCGACCTGATCGCCACCGAGGTGGGCGTCCTCAAGCGCCTCACCGAGGACGTGGCCCGCCCGTACGTGGTGGTGCTCGGCGGCTCGAAGGTCTCCGACAAGGTCGGCGTGATCGAGAACCTGCTCGGCAAGGCCGACCGGATCCTGATCGGCGGCGGCATGATGTACACCTTCATCGCCGCCCAGGGCCACGGCGTCGGCGCCTCGCTGCTCCAGGAGGACCAGATCCCGGTCGTCCAGGACTACCTGAAGCGCGGCGCCGAGCAGGGCGTGGAGTTCGTGATCCCGCTGGACACCGCGGTGTCCGGCAGCTTCCCGGACGTCAAGACCGGCGCCCCGGTCGAGGACTTCGCGGTGGTCGACGTGGACGCCATCCCGGACGGCGCGCTCGGCCTGGACATCGGCCCGAAGACCGCGCAGCTGTTCGCGGAGAAGATCGCCGACGCGAAGACCGTGTTCTGGAACGGCCCGATGGGCGTGTTCGAGC
Organism: Kitasatospora sp. NPDC004531; assembly: GCF_053602195.1. Classification (NCBI taxonomy): domain Bacteria; kingdom Bacillati; phylum Actinomycetota; class Actinomycetes; order Kitasatosporales; family Streptomycetaceae; genus Kitasatospora; species Kitasatospora sp. NPDC004531. Next base: position 29,514 of record NZ_JBSGDD010000044.1, read on the forward strand.
ACCCGGCGTTCGCGGACGGCACCCGGGCCGTGGCCCAGGCGCTGATCGACTCCGACGCGTTCACGGTGGTCGGCGGCGGCGACTCGGCGGCGGCGGTCCGCACCCTGGGCTTCGACGAGACGAAGTTCGGACACATCTCGACCGGCGGTGGCGCGAGCCTCGAGTACCTGGAGGGCAAGACCCTTCCCGGTCTCGCCGCACTGGAGGACTGAGAACACATGACTGAGCGTCTCCCGCTGATGGCGGGCAACTGGAAGATGAACCTCGACCACCTCGAGGCCATCCGCCACACCCAGAAGCTGGCGTTCTCGCTGGCCGACAAGGACTACCAGGCCGTCGAGGTCGCCGTCCTGGTCCCGTTCACCGACCTGCGCTCCGTGCAGACCCTGGTCGACGGCGACAAGCTGAAGATCAAGTACGGCTCGCAGGACATCTCGCAGCACGACGGCGGCGCCTACACCGGCGAGATCTCCGGCCCGATGCTGGCGAAGCTGAACTGCGCCTACGCGGTGATCGGCCACTCCGAGCGTCGCCAGTACCACGGCGAGAACGAGGAGATCGCCAACGCCAAGGTGAAGGCGGCCTACCGCAACGGGATCACCCCGATCCTGTGCATCGGCGAGCCGCTGGAGATCCGCAAGGCCGGCACCCACGTCGAGTACACCCTCGGGCAGTTGGACGGTGCGCTGGACGGCGTTCCGGCCTCCGACGCCGAGAGCATCGTGGTCGCCTACGAGCCGGTCTGGGCGATCGGCACCGGCGAGGTCGCCACCCCCGAGGACGCGCAGGAGGTGTGCGGCGCGATCCGGGCCCGGCTCGCCGAGCTGTACGGCGCCGAGCTGGCCGGCAAGGTCCGCGTCCTGTACGGCGGTTCGGTGAAGTCCTCGTCGGCGGCCGGCCTGATGGCCAAGCCCGACATCGACGGCGGACTGATCGGCGGCGCCTCGCTGGACGCCGAGGAGTTCGTCAAGATCGTGCGCTACCGTGACCAGGCAGTAGGCTAACGCCGCCGCAGCAACGTAGGCTTTGGGGCCGGACCGCTCAAGCGGGCCCGGCCCCTTCGCCGAAGATTCGAGAGAGTTGGTCCCGTCGTGGTTCTCGGGTTCGAGATTGCTCTGATCGTCCTCAGTGTGCTGATGATCCTGTTGGTGCTGCTGCACAAGGGCAAGGGCGGCGGCCTGTCCGACATGTTCGGCGGCGGCGCGATGTCCACCGGTGGCGGCTCCGCGGTGGCCGAGCGCAACCTGGACCGCATCACCGTCGTGATCGGCCTGGGCTGGTTCGCCTGCATCATCGTGCTGGGGCTGCTGCTCAAGGGCAACTGAGGTCGGTGACCGACACCGACAACTGACAGGAAGTCGGCGGGCGGTGGTGGCACAGCCTTAACTGCCGCTTACACTAGGACGACTTCGCCACCGTCCGCCCAGCCGCGGCCGGACGGCACCAGCACGCAGGGGAGTCAGACCGTGGCAAGTGGCAACGCGATCCGAGGCAGCAGAGTCGGTGCTGGCCCGATGGGGGAGGCGGAGCGCGGCGAGTCCGCCCCCCGCAACCGGATCTCCTTCTGGTGCGCCAACAAGCATGAGACGCGCCCCAGTTTCGCTGCGGAGGCGGCCATCCCGGACACCTGGGACTGCCCCCGCTGCGGCTTCCCCGCCGGCCAGGACGAGCACAACCCGCCCGCCCCGGCCCGCAACGAGCCGTACAAGACGCACCTCGCGTACGTGCGCGAGCGGCGGACGGACGCGGACGGCGAGGCGATTCTCGCTGAGGCGCTGGCCAAGCTGCGCGGAGAGATCTGAGCCGTTCGGCAACGTGAAAGCCGCCCACCTCTGGAGGATTCTCCGGGTGGGCGGCTTCGGCGTTGGTGACGTGAGCGCAGCGGTACGGATGGCGAAAGCCGCCCACCGGGGATCGGATTCCCTGGACGGGCGGCTTTCGGCTTGTCGCGTTCCCCTTCGCGCAGTTCCCCGCGCCCCTGACGGGGCGCGTGGCTGGTGGAGCAGCCCTGACGGGAGGTCAGGGGAGTTTGCCGGCGGCGGCTTCGTCCAGGAACCAGAGGGTCTGCTCGGTGCCCTTGACCGCGCCGGCCGGGGCGGTGGTGGCGTCCGGGGCGGTGCGGGCGAGGGCGACGGCTTCGGCCTTGTCGGCGCCGGCGGCCAGGAGCCAGACCTCGCGGGCGCTGTTGAGCGTCGGCAGGGTCAGCGACAGCCGGGTCGGCGGGGGCTTCGGCGAGTCGTGGACGGCGATGACGGTGGCGTCGGTCTCGTGGACCCCGGGGTGGCCGGGGAACAGCGAGGCGACGTGCGCGTCGGGGCCGACGCCCAGGAGCAGGACGTCGAACGCCGGGTCGCCCGCGGCGGCGAGCTCGGCGGCGTACCGGGCGGCGGCGTCCTCCGGGGAGGAGCCGTCGTCGGCGGGCATCTCGTGCACGTGGGCGCCGAGCGGGCGGACGGCGTCCAGGAACGCGGCCGCCTGGACGGCGTTGCGGTCCGGGTCGCCGCCCGGGAGGTAGCGCTCGTCGCCCCACCAGAGGTGGACCCGCGCCCAGTCCACCGCGTCGCGCGCCGGGTGGGCGGCGAGCGCGGCGAGCAGGGCGTTGCCGTTGCGGCCGCCGGTGAGCACCAGGTGGGCGGTGCCGCGTTCGGCCTGGGCGTCGACCGCGGCGGTGATCAGCCGGGCGGCGGCCGCCTCGGCGAGCACCGCCGGGTCGCGGTGGACCAGGACCGTCCCGGTGCTCACTGGGCGCTCTTCTTGCGGGCGGCGGCCTTCTTGGTGGCGGCGGGCTTCTCCTGCTCGCCGACCGCGTGCTCCGCCAGGTGGGCCTGTTCGACGGTGCCGCCGGGGCCCGCGTGCTCGACTCCGGCGATCCGCTCGCGCAGCCGGTCCACGGGGGTCTTGACGGCGGTGGCGTAGATGTCGTCGGGGTCGAGGCGGCGCAGTTCCTCGGCGATCAGTTCGGCGGTGTCGCGGCGCTTGAGCGCGACCATGCGGTCGGGCGCGCCGGGCATCGACAGGGTGCCGAGCAGGCCGTCGGGGCGGTCCAGGACGATGTCGCCGTCCTTGGTGCGCAGCGTGACGGAGGTGATGCCGGGGCCGCCGGTGACGACCCGTTCGACCGGGACGCGCAGGCGGTTGTGCAGCCACAGGCCGAGCAGTTCGACGCTGGGGTTGTACGACTCGCCCTCGACCACCGCGGCGGTGATCGTGACGTCGCGCTGGTCGAGCGCGGCGGCCAGCATGGAGCGCCAGCCGGTGATCCGGGTCCAGGCCAGGTCGGTGTCGCCGGGGTGGTAGCCGGCGGCCCGCTGGGCGAGCTGGCCGACCGGGGACTCGGCGGTCACGGCGTCGGTGATCCGGCGCTGGGCGAGCGCGCCGAGCGGGTCCTGGGCGGGGTTGAGCGGCGCGTTGTCGGGCCACCAGACCACCACGGGGGCGTCCGGCAGCAGCAGCGGCAGCACCACGGACTGGGCGTGCGAGGCGAGTTCGCCGTGCATGCGCAGGACGACCGTCTCGCCGCTGCCGGCGTCGCTGCCGACCAGGATCTCCGCGTCCAGCCGGGTCTCGGCCCGGGCGCGGGGGGAGCGGCCGGCCCGCTTGATGACGGCCAGGGTCCGCGAGGGGTGCTCGCGGGAGGCGTCGTTGGCGGCCTTCAGGGCGTCGTAGGCGCTGCCCTCGTCGGTCACGATGACCAGGGTCAGCACCATGCCGGCGGCGGTCGAGCCGCTGGCCCGCCGGGCGTCCATCAGAGCAGCGTTGATCTTGCTGGACGTGGTGTTCGTCAGGTCGATCTTCATGGCCGGCGCCAGCTCCTGCCGTCTCGTGCGAGCATCTCGTCCGCCTCGACCGGGCCCCAGGTGCCGGCCGGGTACTGCGCGGGTTTGCCGTGGGTGTCCCAGTACTGCTCGATCGGGTCGAGGATCTGCCAGGACAGCTCGACCTCCTGGTGCCGCGGGAAGAGGTTGGCGTCGCCGAGCAGGACGTCCAGGATGAGGCGCTCGTACGCCTCGGGGCTGGACTCGGTGAACGACTCGCCGTAGGCGAAGTCCATGGTGACGTCGCGGACCTCCAGCGCGGTGCCGGGGACCTTCGAGCCGAAGCGCACGGTGACGCCCTCGTCCGGCTGGACGCGGATCACCAGGGCGTTCTGGCCGAGCTCCTCGGTGGCGTAGGAGTCGAACGGCAGGTACGGGGCGCGCTGGAAGACCACCGCGATCTCGGTGACCCGGCGGCCCAGCCGCTTGCCGGTGCGCAGGTAGAACGGCACGCCCGCCCAGCGGCGGTTGTTGATCTCCAGCTTGATGGCCGCGTAGGTGTCGGTCTTGGACTCGGGGTTGATGCCGTCCTCGTCCAGGTAGCCGACCACCTCCTCGCCGCCCTGCCAGCCGGAGGTGTACTGGCCGCGCACGGTGTGCTTGCCCAGGTCGGCGGGGAGCTTGACGGCGCTGAGCACCTTCAGCTTCTCGGCGACCAGCGCCTTCGGGTGGAAGGACGCGGGCTCCTCGATGGCGGTCAGCGCCATCAGCTGGAGCAGGTGGTTCTGGATGACGTCGCGCGCCGAGCCGATGCCGTCGTAGTAGCCGGCGCGGCCGCCGATGCCGATGTCCTCGGCCATGGTGATCTGCACGTGGTCGACGTACGACCGGTTCCAGATCGGTTCGAACATCTGGTTGGCGAAGCGCAGCGCCAGGATGTTCTGGACGGTCTCCTTGCCCAGGTAGTGGTCGATCCGGAAGACCTCGTCGCGGGGGAAGACCTCGTGGACGATCCGGTTCAGCTCCTGGGCGGACTCCAGGTCGTGGCCGAACGGCTTCTCGATGACGGCCCGGCGCCAGGAGCCCGGCGCCGGGTCGGTCAGGCCGTGCTTCTTGAGCTGCTGGACCACGGTGGGGAAGAACTTCGGCGGGACCGACAGGTAGAACGCGAAGTTGCCGCTGGTGCCCTGCGCCTGGTCGAGCTCCTCGATGGTGCGGCGCAGCATGTCGAAGGCGTCGTCGTCGCCGAAGTCGCCCTGGACGAACCGCATGCCCTTGGCGAGCTGCTGCCAGACCTCCTCGCGGAAGGGGGTGCGCGCGTGCTCCTTGACGGCGTCGTGCACCACCTGCGCGAAGTCCTCGTCGGCCCACTCGCGTCGGGCGAAGCCGATCAGCGAGAAGCCCGGCGGCAGCAGGCCGCGGTTGGCGAGGTCGTAGACGGCCGGCATCAGCTTCTTGCGCGACAGGTCGCCGGTGACGCCGAAGATCACCAGCCCGGACGGGCCGGCGATCCTCGGGAGCCGGCGGTCGGCGGGGTCCCGCAGCGGGTTGACGGGCCGGTCCGGGGTGTCTCCCGCGGCCGGCTCCGTTCCCTCCACGTCCGGGTACGGCTGGGTGTTGCTCACTGTGGTGTGCTCCGCTTTCCGTGCGTCGGTTCCGTGAGCAGGGTCAGTTGTCGCCGTGCGACTGGAGCGCGGCGGTGACGGTGTCGAGGAGCTCGTTCCAGGACACCTCGAACTTCTGCACGCCCTCCTCCTCCAGCACCCGCACCACGTCGTCGTAGTCCACGCCGGCCGCGGCGATCGCGTCCAGCACGCCCTTGGCGTCCGCGTAGTTCGGGGTGATGGTGTCGCCGGTGACGACGCCGTGGTCGTCGGTGGCGTCCAGGGTGGCCTCGGGCATGGTGTTGACGGTGCCGGGGGCGACCAGCTCGGTCACGTAGAGGGTGTCCGGCAGGCTCGGGTCCTTGACGCCGGTGGACGCCCACAGCGGGCGCTGCGGCTTGGCGCCGGCGGCCTCCAGGGCCTGCCAGCGGGCCGAGGCGGGCTTCGCGCCGTCGACCGAGCCGTAGACCTCCTCGTACGCCTGGTAGGCGAGGCGGGCGTTGGCCACGGCGGCCTTGGAGCGCAGGTCCTTGGCCTCGCCGCCGAGCGCGTCCAGGCGCTTGTCGATCTCGGTGTCCACGCGGGAGACGAAGAACGAGGCGACCGACTCGATCTGCGAGAGGTCCAGGCCGGCGGCCTTGGCCTGCTCCAGGCCGGTCAGGTGGGCGTCGATGACGGCCTTGTAGCGCTCCAGCGAGAAGATCAGCGTGACGTTGACGCTGATGCCCTTGGCGAGCACGGCGCTGATCGCGGGCAGGCCGGCCAGCGTGGCGGGGATCTTGATCAGCACGTTCGGGCGGTCGACCAGCCACCACAGCTGCTTGGCTTCGGCGATCGTCGCGGCGGTCTCGTGGGCGAGGCGCGGGTCGACCTCGATGGAGACCCGGCCGTCGCGGCCGTTGGAGGCGTCGTACACCGGGCGCAGCACGTCGGCGGCGTCGCGGACGTCCGAGGTGGTGATCATGCGGACGGCTTCGTCGGTGGTGACCTTGCGGACCGCGAGGTCCTCCAGCTGGCGGTTGTAGGCGCCGTTGCCGGCGATCGCCTTCTGGAAGATGGTCGGGTTGGTGGTGACGCCGACGACGTGCTTCTCCTGCACCAGCTCGGCCAGGTTGCCGGAGTTCAGGCGCTCCCGGCTGAGGTCGTCCAGCCAGATCGCCACGCCTTCTTCGCTGAGGCGGTTCAATGCGTCGGTCATGGTGCTTCAGTCCCTCTTCTTCTTTTCGTACGTCTGCGGTGGAGTCCGGGGGCCCGGCCCGGGGGAGTGCGGATCCCCCGGGCCGGGGTGCGACCGCTAGCGGGAGACGGCCTCGACCGTGCGCAGCGAGGCGCGGGCCGCGTTGGCGACCGCGTCCGCGGTGATGCCGAACTCCTGGTAGAGCACCTTGTAGTCGGCGGAGGCGCCGAAGTGCTCCAGGCTGATGATCCGACCGGCGTCGCCGACCAGCTCGCGCCAGCCCTGGGCGATGCCCGCCTCGACCGAGACCCGGGCCCGGACGTTCGGCGGCAGCACGCTGTCGCGGTACGCCTGGTCCTGCTCGTTGAACCACTCCACGGACGGCATCGACACCACGCGGGCCGGGACGCCCTCGGCCTGCAGGGCCTCGCGGGCCTGCATCGCCAACTGCACCTCGGAGCCGGTGCCGATCAGGATCACCTTGGGCTCGCCGCCCTCGGCCTCGGCCAGCACGTAGCCGCCCTTGGCCGCGCCCTCGGCGGAGCCGAACACCTCGCGGTCGAAGGTCGGCACGCCCTGGCGGGTCAGCACCAGGCCGACCGGGCCGGGGTGGCTGGTCTGCCGCTCCAGCACGGTGCGCCAGACCACGGCGGTCTCGTTGGCGTCCGCCGGGCGGACCACGGCCAGGCCCGGGATGGCGCGCAGCGCGGCCAGGTGCTCCACCGGCTGGTGGGTCGGGCCGTCCTCGCCGAGGCCGATCGAGTCGTGCGTCCAGACGTAGACCACCGGCAGCTTCATCAGCGCGGCGAGCCGGACCGCGGGCCGCATGTAGTCGGAGAACACCAGGAAGGTGCCGCCGTAGATGCGGGTGCGGCCGTGCAGCGCGATGCCGTTCATCACGGAGCCCATGGCGTGCTCGCGGATGCCGTAGTGGACGGTGCGGCCGTACGGCGAGGCGCTCTTGAGCGAGTTGCCCTCCGGAAGGAAGGAGGACTCCTCGTCGATGGTGGTCAGGTTGGACTCGGCGAGGTCCGCGGAGCCGCCCCACAGCTCGGGGATCAGCTTGCCGACGGCCTTCAGCGTGTCGCCGGAGGCCTTGCGGGTGGCGACGTCCTTGCCGGCCGGGAAGACCGGCAGGGACTTCTCCCAGCCGTCGGGCAGCTCGCCGATCTGGATCCGGTCGAACTCGGCGGCGCGCTGCGGGTTGCCGGCGCGCCACTCGCGCAGCTGCTCCTCCCAGGCGGTGCGGGCGGCCTGGCCGCGCTGCACGACCTCGCGGGTGTGCGCGATCACCTGGTCGGTCACCTCGAAGGTCTTCTGCGGGTCGAAGCCCAGCACCTTCTTGGTGGCGGCGATCTCGGCGTCGCCGAGGGCCGAGCCGTGCGCCTTGGCGGTGTCCTGGGCGTTCGGCGCGGGCCAGGCGATGATGGTGCGCATCGCGATGATCGACGGCCGCTCGGTCTCGGCCTTGGCGGCCTCCAGCGCGGCGGCCAGCGCGACCACGTCGATGTCGCCGTCCGACTTCGGGACGACCCGCTGGACGTGCCAGCCGTACGCCTCGTAGCGGGCCAGCACGTCCTCGGAGAACGCGGTGGCGGTGTCGCCCTCGATGGAGATGTGGTTGTCGTCGTACAGCGCGACCAGGTTGCCCAGCTTCTGGTGGCCGGCCAGCGAGGACGCCTCGGCGGAGATGCCCTCCTGGAGGTCGCCGTCGGAGACGATCGCCCAGATGGTGTGGTCGAACGGCGAGGTGCCGGCCGGCGCGTCCGGGTCGAACAGGCCGCGCTCGTAGCGGGCGGCCATCGCCATGCCGACCGCGTTGCCGACGCCCTGGCCGAGCGGGCCGGTGGTGGTCTCGACACCGGCGGTGTGGCCGTGCTCGGGGTGCCCCGGGGTGCGGCTGCCCGCGACCCGGAAGGCCTTCAGGTCGTCCAGCGACAGTCCGTAACCGGACAGGAACAGCTGGGTGTACAGCGTGAGGGAGGTGTGCCCCGGCGAGAGCACGAAGCGGTCGCGGCCGACCCAGGTCGGGTCGGTCGGGTCGTGGCGCAGGAAGCGCTGGAAGATGAGGTAGGCGGCGGGGGCCAGCGACATCGCAGTGCCCGGGTGCCCGTTACCCACCTTCTGCACGGCGTCCATGGCCAGGACCCGGGCCGTGTCAACGGCACGCTGGTCCAGCTCGCTCCACTCGAATACGTTCGGCGTCGTGCTCACCCTGGCTCAGGGCTCCTTCCGGATTTTTGTAGAAGTGTCACCCCGTGAAGGGGACCGGTCGGCCACGCCGCTGTGGCTGGTGCCGATCACGGAGGGTTGATCCCGCTTCTCTGTGCGAGCCTACCGTTTGCGGGGCACCTCACCCTGCGTGCCGGGCAACGTGGACGGGAGGCGTCGCATTCCCCTGGTGGCTCGTCAACTGCTCTGTCCTACATTCACCCGGCCGGGGAGGGTTTGCCCGTCCGAGGGGCAAGACGCGAGCGCACACGGCTCGCCGGGGGACCCCGGGGCGGATCGGGAGATATGGAACGTCTATGGTTGCGTGGTACGCGCAGCGCGGACGGTGGGCACCCTGCGGGTCTCCGGGACGCCTGTGGAAGTTCATCGACTGTTGAGGTGTCCGTGACCGCCGTCGAAGCCCGCCCCGCCGGGGTGGTAGGGACGAGCACCGCACGCCGGCCGTTCGGGGCCCGCATCGGGGCCTTCGTCGCCCTCACCAAACCGCGGATCATCGAGCTGCTGCTGATCTCCACGGTGCCGGTGATGTTCCTGGCCCAGGGCGGCGTGCCCAACCTGTGGCGGGTGCTCGCGGTGGTGGTCGGCGGCTACCTGTCCGCGGGCGGCGCCAACGCGCTCAACATGTACATCGACCGCGACATCGACGCGGTGATGTCCCGCACCGAACGGCGTCCGATCGTCACCGGCATGGTCTCCCCCCGGGAGGCCGTGGTCTTCGGTGTCACGCTGGCCGTGGTCTCCACCGTCTGGCTCGGGCTCCTGGTCAACTGGCTGTCCGCGGCGCTCGCGCTGGCCGCGCTGCTGTTCTACGTGTTCGTCTACACGCTGGGCCTCAAGCGGCGCACCGCGCAGAACGTCGTCTGGGGCGGCATCGCCGGCTGCATGCCGGTGTTCGTCGGCTGGGCGTCGATCACCGACTCGCTGTCCTGGTCGGCGCTGCTGCTGTTCCTGGTGGTGTTCTTCTGGACGCCGCCGCACACCTGGGTGCTGTCGATGAAGGTCCGCGACGACTACACCCGGGCCGGCGTGCCGATGCTCCCGGTGATTCGCGGCAACATCGGCGTGGCCAAGCAGGTCGTCGTCTACTCCTGGGTGATGGTGGCGACCTCGATGCTGCTGTGGCCGGTCGCGCACACCAGCTGGCTGTACCCGGTCACCGCCGCCGTGCTCGGTGCGCTGTGGATGAAGGAGGCGTACGCGCTCCAGTCGCGCGCCAAGGCCGGCATCGTGGGCGCCAAGCTCAAGGAGATGCGGCTGTTCCACTGGTCGATCACGTACCTGACGCTGCTGTTCCTGGAAGTCGCGATCGACCCGTTCATCGGCTGACACCCCCTGCGAAACCCCCTCCGGCCTCAGCGCGGCGCAAGCCCGCTGGGGCCGACGTGGTTCTCCAGCCATTCGTGCAGCGGGGCCGCCGCGTGCAGGAAGCCGGTGATCCGGCCGTAGGCCTTCGCGGTGCCCAGCCACGGGGCGGGCTCCCACTGCTGCCAGGCGATCAGGCCCTTGTGGCGCAGCAGCTCGATCCGCGGGTGGTCCTTCGGGTAGCCGCGCGGCGCGGTCTTCAGGCTGTCCCGCCCGACCACCTCGGGCCCGGCCGCGCGGACCGCCGCCACCACCCGCTCCAGCTCGGCGCCCGGCAGGTCCTCGGCGACCGCGGCGCGGTAGGCCGCCAGCTGGTCGCTCGCCAGGTGGTAGTAGCCGAGCCCGCAGGCCAGCCCGTCGGCGGACAGCTGCACGTACCCGCCGGACTCCAGCACCGCGCCGATGTGCGTCTTGTACGGAGACTTGTCGGCGGAGAAGCGGACGTCCCGGTTCGGGCGGAAGATCTTCCCCGGGCCGAACTCGGGCTCCAGGCGGGCCAGCAGCGCCTCCATGGGGGCCCGCACCTGCTCCTCGTACCGGGCCCGGTGCTCGGTCCAGAAGGTCCTGGAGTTGTCGGCCTCCAGGTGCTCGTAGAACTCCAGCGCCTCGGCCGGCCAGCCACGGAAATCGCTCATCGGGCCAGTATTCCCGGTGCGGGCGGGCCGGCCGGCGGCTTTGCCCGGGCAGGGGGTGACGTTTCGTCGGGGGAAACAGTTCTCCAGTAGGGTCGGCGACCGCCGTGACCTGTCGTCATCTTTTCGGGGGAACCGATGCCGCTGCAGTCCATCGTCGTGTCCGGACACCGCTTCCACGCCCGGGAACCCGCCGAGCTCGCCGAGCGGATCGGGGCCTTCGCCGAACCGCCCACCCGGATGCTGCTCGGCGCGGACGGGCTCACCACCACCCTGCTCGCCGCCTGGACCCGCGGGCCCGTCCGGGTCGGCTGCGCCGACCACCTGCGGGTGGCCGCCGCCGGGGCGCCGCCCGGGGCGGCGGCGCTGCTGCGGGCCGGCGCGGACGAGGAGCTGATCGTCCGCCGCTCGGTGCTCACCGGCGCCGGGCGCGCCGAGCTCTCGCGCAACCTGGTGGTCGCCCGGCCCGCCCTCTCCGGCGCCGCCGAACAGTGCCTGACCGACCCCGGCGCCCCGATCGGCGCCGCCCTGCAGGCCACCGGCACCGGCTACCGGCGCACCGTGCTGGACGCCGGGGTGCGGGACTGGGACGGCGCGGACGCCGCCTACAAGACCTACCTGATGTGGCACGGGACGCAGCCGCTGGCCGTCGTCACCGAGACCTTCCACCCGGCCGCGGTGCCCGCCGCGTCCGCCGCCCTGCTCGTCGCCGGAGGACGCCGATGACCCCCCGCCGCACCACCACCGTCGCGATCGTCGGCGCCGGGCCCGCCGGGCTGGTGCTCGCCCATGTGCTGCACCGGGCCGGGATCGCCGTCACCGTCCACGAACGCCTCTCCCGGGCCGCGGTGGAGAGCGCCGCCCGGGCCGGGGTGCTGGAGCACCGGGTGGTCGAGTACCTGCGGGCGCTCGGCCTGGCCGACCGGCTGACCGCCGAGGGCGAGCGGCACGGGCGGTGCGAGATGACCTGCCTCGGCGAGCACGTGCTGGTCGACTACGGCCTGCTGTCCGGCGGCGTCCGGCACTGGGTGTACCCGCAGCAGCTGCTGCTGCGCGACCTGATCGCCCGCTACGAGCAGGACGGCGGCCTGATCGAGTTCGAACGGCCGGTGCTGGGGGTGGACGAGGACGCGGCGGGCCGGCCGGTGCTGCACACCGCCGACGGGCCGCTGCGCGCCGAGTACGCGATCGGCTGCGACGGCGCGCACAGCGTGGTCGCCGCCGCCTTCCCGGCCGGCTCGGAGGGCCCCGGGCGGCGCTACCCGTACGACTGGCTGACGGTGCTGGCGCGGATCTCCCGGCCGGTCGAGCAGATCCGGTACGCGGTGCACGAGGACGGGTTCGCCGGGATGATGCCGCGCACCGCCGACGTCGGGCGGTTCTACCTGGAGGTGCCCGCCGAGGAGGACCTGGGCGGGTGGGACGAGCGGCGGATCCGGGCCGAGCTCGGGCGGCGGCTGGCGCTCGGCGGCGCGGACCCCGCCGTGGGCGCGCTGCTGGAGACCGGCATGCTGCGGATGCGCGGCCGGGTCGCCCGCCGGATCCGGGCCGGCCGGCTGCTGCTGGCGGGGGACGCCGCGCACACCGTCACCCCGTCCGGCGCCAAGGGCCTGAACTCGGCGGTCGCCGACGCGGCCGACCTGGCGTCCGCGCTGCTGGCCGAGCTCGGCGGGGGAGATCCGGGCCCGCTGGACGGCTACGAGCGGCGCAGGCTGGACGCGGCCTGGCGGACCCAGGAGTTCTCCGAGCAGCTGCTCGACCTGCTGCACCTGCCCGTCGGGCTGGCGGGCGGCGAGCGGGAGTTCGCGCTGCGGCTGCGGCTGGAGCGGATCCGCCGGATCGCCGTCCCCGGGCCGGAGGGCGCGGCGTTCGCGCTGGCCTACGCCGGGGCCGGTGAGCTGGCGCTGCCCGCCATGTGGCCGTCGGCACAGGGCGGTGCCGTCGCCACCGGCGCTACCGGTCGGTAGCATGCGGGCATGACCAGCGCAGAGACCGCCACCACCGCCGCGCCGGACGCCCGCGTCGAGCGCCGCGCCAAGCGCATTGCCAAGCACCTGACCAGCTTCGCCGCGCAGCACGGCGGCAGCGCCGACGGCGTCGTCGAGTACGTCGGCCGCACCGCCACCCGGATCGTGGTGGTCGGCGCGGACGGCACCTGGGGCGACCAGGTCGCCCCGACCTACGCGATCGGCCGCCGGGCCGCCGAGCTGGCCGGGCTCACCCTGCACGACGACTTCGAGGGCGAGCTGGGCCTGAAGGTGAAGACCGGCCCGTACGAGTGGAAGCGGATGGCGGGCATCCAGATCTGACGGGGGCCGTCACCCCTGGGCGGTGAGTTTGAGCAGGAGCGCGGACAGCTGTCCGCGCTCCTGTGCGTTCAGCGGGGCGAGCGCCTCGTCCAGCAGGGCGGGCACGGCGGTCTCGGCGGTGGCCAGGCGATGGCGGCCGGCCGGGGTGAGGGTGACGGCGTAGGCACGGCGGTCGGCGGGGTCGCGCTCGCGGCGGACCAGGCCGTCCCGCTCCAGGCCGTCGCAGACGCCGACCATCACGGTGCGGTCGATCCGCAGCTGCTCGCCCAGGGCGCGCTGGGAGGACGGGCCGCGCTCGGCGAGCATCTTCAGCACCAGGTGCGGGCCGACGCCGAGGCCGGCCGCGCGGGCGTGCGCCTCGGCGATCCGGGCCACTGCCGAGGAGGCGCGGCACAGGGCGATGTCGGGCCGCTCGGCCGCGAGCTGTGGGAAGTAGCCGTCGGTCATCCGTCCTCCTGATCGGTCCTGGGCAGCAGTGTAATCGTCTGGCCGCAGATTGTTTGACCGTCGATCGATGGGCTCATATGCTTCCGGATCATCTGCGCAACAACTGTCTGCCGCCAGACGATAGGGGAGTGCTGTGCTCGCAACCGGCAGCGGTGGCACTTCCTGGTGGTCACCGGGACCGAGCAGCGGCTGAAGGTCGCCGAACTCTTCCGCAAGGCGCTGCGCACCGGCGGCGGCGCCCCGCCCACCGCCCGCGACCACGCCCGGATGCACGCCCACCCCGGCAGCATGGAGCGGATCTACGACGGGCTGCAGCACCTGTACGACAACGTCCACCGGGTGCCCGCGTTCGTCGTACCGGCGATCGAGGGCCGCACCGAGGGCGCCTCGGTGCTCGACCAGTCGATGACCTGGGGGTCGATCCTGCCCGCTGTCTGGAGCTTCATGCTGGCCGCCCGGGCCCGCGGCCTCGGCACCGTGTGGACCACCGCGCAGGGCCCGGTGGAGCGGGAGCTGGCCGAGCTGCTCGGCGTCCCGCACCGCGAGGTGATGCTGGCGGCGTTCATCCCGCTCGCGCACACCGTCGGGACGGACTTCAAGCCGGCCCGACGGATCCCGCGCGAGCAGGTCCTGCACTGGGACAGGTGGTGAGCGCTACGCCACCAGCTCGGTGGACGGGGCGGTGGCCTGGGCCGGGATCCGGGCGCGGGTGCGCAGGGCCAGCGGGATGCGCAGGGCGGCGCCCCAGATCAGGGCGGCGCCCAGCATGTGCACGCCGACCATCAGCTCGGGGGCGTCGGTGAAGTACTGGACGAAGCCCAGCACGCCCTGCACCATCAGCAGCGCGAACAGCTCGCGGACCCGGGCCCGGGCCGCGGCGGGGGCCTTCACGGCGGCGAACACCAGCAGCGCGGCCAGCGTCAGGCCGACCGAGAGGAACACCAGGTCGGCGTGGGCCTGGGTGAGCCGGTCGTAGTCGAAGGTGGTGATCCGCGGGGTGCCGGCCGAGCCGGGGTGGTGGCCCGCGCCGGTGACCAGGGTGCCGACCAGCGCGAGCGCGCCGATCGAGCCCACCAGCACCTGCGCGAAGCGGTGGATCGCCGGCGCGACCAGCAGCCGCGGCTCGCCGTCGCCCTCCTTGGACCGCTCCCAGCCCAGCACCGTCGTCCACACCAGGCCCAGCGCGGCCACCATGTGGAAGCCGACCACGTACGGGTTGAGGTGGGTCAGCACCGTGATGCCGCCGATCACCGCGTTCGACATCACCAGCCAGAACTGCGCCCAGCCGAGCCTGGTCAGCGAGCGCCGCCACGGCTTGCAGCAGCGGGCGGCCAGGATGAACCAGCCGACCGCGGCGGACAGCACGTAGGTCAGCATCCGGTTGGTGAACTCGATGACGCCGTGGATGCCCATCGCGGCCGTCGGCGTCAGGCTCTCGCCGGTGCAGCGGGGCCAGGTGGTGCAGCCGAGGCCGGAGTCGGTGAGCCGGACGGCCCCGCCGGTGACCACGATCACCACGCTCATCACCACGGCGGCCATGGCGGCCAGACGGACGTGCTGCGGGCTCGGGTGCCAGCGCTCGGCGAGGAGGGAGAACGGATTGGTCACCGGACCATGGTAGGCGGGCTTACACGCCGTTCCGGCGGCGGGCGCGGTGGAGCGGGCGCCCGGGAGGACGCGCGGACAAAACGGGTGCTTTCGAGCGTGTCGGGTCACTGGTCTTGACCTACCGGCGAGTGGCCGAAAGGGTGCGACTTGGTTCAGACCTTTCACAGGTTGGGCTCATCTCCCCCTGCCCGTCTCCATTCGCGGAGTCCTGCACATGCGCAAGTCCATATCCGCTGCCGCCGTGGCACTCGGTGGCTCCCTCGCCCTTGCCGCGCTGGTCGTTCCGACCTCCGCGACCGCCGCCCCCGGCGAGGGCAGCTGCTTCAGCCTCGGCGTCGCCGGCAAGTACGGAGAGTTCATCGAGGGCGACGACACCCACAGCCCCGACGCCGAGGGCGCTGTCGCGGTCGGCGGCAACGCCGATTTCAGCCACGGTGGCTTCACCGTCGGCAACGAGCTCACCGCCGCCGAGGTGGCCGCGCTGCCCGGCGGCATGGCGCTGGTGGTCGGCGGCAATCTCGTCCAGAACGGCGCCCACGTCCAGGTGATGAAGGGCAAGGGCGTGGTGGCCGGCCAGATCGTCGGCGGCGGCCAGCTGGAGGGCGTCGGCAAGGGCCCGTCGCCGATCGACTTCGCCGCCGAGTTCGCCAAGCTGCGCGCGCTCTCCGCCGAACTGGCCAGGACCGCCGGCGCGGCCCCGGCCGCCGACGGGCGGACGCTGACCTTCACCGGCACCGACGCCAAGGCCAACTTCTTCACGGTGTCGGCGGACACCCTGCAGAAGGCGAACGAGATCCAGCTCAAGGTCCCGGCCGGCTCGTCCACCGTGATCACCGTCACCGGCGGCAGCTACGACCAGACCAAGGCGCCCACCAGCGGCTTCCTGATCTGGGACAACGCCAGGAAGAGCTACGTGCTGGACGACAAGCTCCAGTCCGCGGACGGCGGCGCCGAGCGGTCCAGGCTGCTGTGGAACTTCCCGACCGCCACGAAGATCACCAAGCACAGCGGGAACGCCTGGCCGGGCAGCATCCTGGCCCCGAACGCGGCGTTCGACCTGGGCCGGGGCGGGCCGGTGAACGGCTCGGTGTGGGCGAAGTCGCTGACCGGCAGCGGCGGGGCCGAGACCCACCACTACCCGTTCGAGGGCTGCCTGCCCGGCACCACGGTGCCGCCGGTCTCGCCCTCGCCGTCCCCCTCGGGGAGCACCGGCACCTCCGAGAGCCCGTCGCCGTCGAGCAGCGCCTCGACCCCGGGCGGCACCGCCTCCCCGAGCCCGAGCGGTTCGGCCGGTCCTTCGGAGAGTGCGTCGGCCGGTGTCACGCCCGCCCCGTCCGCGAGCCACGGCTCGGGCGGCTCGGGCGGCGGCGGCGGTGGCGGGCTGGCGTTCACCGGCGTCGAGGGCCTGCTGCCGCTGACCGTCGGCGGTGTCGTGGTGCTCGGCGTCGGCGGCGCGCTGGTCTACAAGGCGCGCCGCAAGAAGGCCGCCTCCGCCTGACCCCCGGAGTAGGGCCCCCGCCCGGGGGCCCTACTCCCAGCGGAAGAAGCGGGCCGCCGCGGCCAGGCCCAGCACCGACCAGACGGCCAGGATGCCGAGGTCGGCCCAGGGCGTGCCGCCGCCCAGCTGGAGGACCGAGCGCAGGCCGTCGGAGAGGGCCGAGATCGGCAGCAGCTCCAGCACCGGGCGCACCGCGTCCGGGAACTTGGCGAGCGGGACGACCACGCCGCCGGCCAGCAGCAGCAGGATGAACACCAGGTTGGCGCCGGCCAGCGTGGCCTCCGCGCGCAGCGTGCCGGCCATCAGCAGGCCGAGGCCGGAGAACGCGGCGGTGCCGAGCACCAGCAGGAGCAGCACCGCGAGCGGGTTGCCGTGCGGCGACCAGCCGAGGGCGAGCGCGATGCCGGACAGCAGCAGCACCTGGAGCAGTTCGGTGACCAGCACGCAGCCGGTCTTCGCGGTGAGCAGCGCCCAGCGCGGCAGCGGCGTGGCGCCGAGCCGCTTGAGGACGCCGTAGCGGCGCTCGAAGCCGGTGGCGATGGCCTGGCCGGTGAAGGCGGTGGACATCACGGCGAGCGCCAGCAGGCCGGGCGCGAGGAAGTCGACCCGCTTGCCGGGGCCGTCCACGGCGACCACGTCGACGGCGGAGAACAGCACCAGCAGCACGGTGGGGATGACCACGGTGAGCAGCAGCTGCTCGCCGTTGCGCAGCAGCATCCTGGTCTCCAGGGCGGTCTGCGCGAGCAG
The DNA here is from genome assembly GCF_053602195.1 of Kitasatospora sp. NPDC004531. NCBI lineage: Bacteria > Bacillati > Actinomycetota > Actinomycetes > Kitasatosporales > Streptomycetaceae > Kitasatospora > Kitasatospora sp. NPDC004531. Next base: position 46,885 of record NZ_JBSGDD010000044.1, read on the forward strand.
CATCCGGCCGACCGGGGCGGCGCCCGGGCGGGGGGTGAGGTCGGTGGCGGTCATCGCAGGTCACGTCCGGTCAGGTCGAGGAAGACGTCTTCGAGGCTGCGGCGCTGCACCGCGAGCTTGTCGGGCATCACCCCGGCTTCGGCGCACCAGCCGGTGACGGCGGCGAGCAGGGCGGCGTCCAGGGCGGCCTCGACGCGGTAGGAGCCGGGGGCGGGCTCGGTGACGGCGGCGGCGTCCGGGAGGACCTTGCGCAGCCCGGCCAGGTCCAGTCCGGCGGGGCCCTCGAAGCGCAGCTGGGCGTCGGCGCCGCGCAGCCCGTCGGGGGTGCCGTGGGCGACGACCCGGCCGCGGTCGATGATCGCGACGTGGTCGGCGAGCTGTTCGGCCTCGTCCATCTGGTGGGTGGTGAGGACGACGGTGACGCCGGCGGCGCGCAGTTCGGCGACCAGGTCCCAGGTGGCGCGGCGGGCCTGCGGGTCGAGGCCGGCGGTGGGCTCGTCGAGGAAGACCAGTTCGGGGCGGCCGACCACGGCCATGGCGAGGGCCAGGCGCTGCTGCTGGCCGCCGGAGAGCCGGCGGTAGGGGGTGCGGCCGCAGGAGTCGAGGCCGAGGCGTTCGGCGAGCGGGTCGACGGGCAGCGGGTTCGCGTACAGCTTCGCGGTGTGGCGGAGCATTTCGAGGGCGCGCGCACCGGCGTACACGCCCCCGGACTGGAGCATCACGCCGATCCGCGGGCGGAGCTGCGCGGCCTGCGCGACCGGGTCCAGCCCGAGGACGCGGACGGTGCCGGCGTCGGGGCGGCGGTAGCCCTCGCAGGTCTCGATCGTGGTGGTCTTGCCCGCGCCGTTCGGGCCGAGCACGGCGGTGACGGCGCCGCGGGCGACGGCCAGGTCCAGGCCGTCCACGGCGGTCTTGTCGCCGTACCGCTTGACCAGTGCGGTCACCTCGACGGCGGGGTCTGCATGCATACCCGCGAGTGTAGGAGCCGGCCGCTGCGCCGTCCGGGTAAGGCTTGCCTTCCGTGACGGAGGCCACCGGTGCGCCCCGGGTCGTGGCTTGTCTCCCGTCGGCGAATTAAGCAACAATCGTGTTGTGAAAAACATCCGCGAGCATGACGCTCAGCGGGAGCCCGAGGCTCCCGGCTGCGACGTGCCCGCGACGGCGGCGGCGGAGGCGCTCACCGAGGGCCACCGGGCGACCCGGGAGCGGGTCGCACGGTCGATCCTCGACCACGGGCCGTCCTCGGCCGCCGACCTGGCCGGCCGCCTGGGCCTGACCACCGCCGCGGTGCGCCGCCACCTGGACGGCCTGACCGCCGCCGGGCTGGTCGAGTCCCGCGAGCAGCGGGTCTACGGCAGCCGCGGCCGGGGCCGCCCCGCCAAGGTGTTCGCCCTGACCGACGACGGGCGGGACGCCTTCCACCAGGCCTACGACCAGCTCGCCGCGGACGCGCTGCGCTGGATCTCGGAGGCGGCCGGCGGCGGCGAGGCGGGCGAGCAGGCGGTCGCCGCCTTCGCCCGGGCCCGGCTCGCCAAGCAGGGCCGCAAGTACGCGGGCACGGTCGAACAGGCCGACGCCCAGCAGCGGGCCGAGGCACTCGCCCAGGCCCTGAGTGCCGACGGGTACGCTGCCACGGTGCGGCGGGTCCCCACCGCCGGCTCGGCGCCCGCCGCCCCGGCCGGCGCCCAGCTCTGCCAGCACCACTGCCCGGTCGCGCACATCGCCGAGCAGTTCCCGCAGCTCTGCGAGGCGGAGACCGAGGTCTTCTCGCAGCTCCTGGGCACCCATGTGCAACGGCTGGCCACCATCGCCCACGGCGACGGGGTCTGCACCACGTATGTGCCGGCATCCGGTGCCGCACCGTCGTCCTCCCGGACGCCCGGTGCCGTGCCGACTGCCGGTACGTCCCCCAACGAAACCGGCTCCACCGCGCGGAGGAACCTCGCATGACTGACATCGCACACCCCGAGCTCGAAGGCCTCGGCACGTACGAGTACGGCTGGGCCGACTCGGACGCGGCCGGTGCCGCCGCCAAGCGCGGCCTGAGCGAAGAGGTCGTCCGCGACATCTCGGCGAAGAAGAGCGAGCCCGAGTGGATGCTCAACCTTCGCCTCAAGGGCCTGAAGCTGTTCGGCAAGAAGCCCATGCCGACCTGGGGCTCCGACCTGTCGGGCATCGACTTCGACAACATCAAGTACTTCGTGCGCTCGACCGAGAAGCAGGCCGAGTCCTGGGAGGACCTGCCCGCCGACATCAAGGCCACCTACGACAAGCTGGGCATCCCGGAGGCGGAGAAGCAGCGCCTGGTCGCCGGTGTCGCCGCCCAGTACGAGTCCGAGGTCGTCTACCACCAGATCCGCGAGGACCTGGAGGAGCAGGGCGTCATCTTCCTGGACACCGACACCGCGCTGAAGGAGCACCCGGAGCTCTTCAAGGAGTACTTCGGCACCGTCATCCCGGTGGGCGACAACAAGTTCGCCTCGCTGAACACCGCGGTGTGGTCCGGCGGATCGTTCATCTACGTGCCGAAGGGCGTGCACGTGGACATCCCGCTGCAGGCCTACTTCCGGATCAACACCGAGAACATGGGCCAGTTCGAGCGGACGCTGATCATCGTCGACGAGGACGCCTACGTCCACTACGTCGAGGGCTGCACCGCGCCGATCTACTCCTCGGACTCGCTGCACTCCGCGGTGGTCGAGATCATCGTCAAGAAGGGCGGCCGCTGCCGCTACACGACCATCCAGAACTGGTCGAACAACGTCTACAACCTGGTCACCAAGCGCGCCGTGGCGTACGAGGGCGCGACCATGGAGTGGGTCGACGGCAACATCGGCTCCAAGGTCACCATGAAGTACCCGGCCGTCTACCTGATGGGCGAGCACGCCAAGGGCGAGACGCTGTCGATCGCGTTCGCGGGCGAGGGCCAGCACCAGGACGCCGGCGCGAAGATGGTCCACATGGCGCCGAACACCTCGTCGCACATCGTCTCCAAGTCGGTGGCGCGCGGCGGCGGCCGGACCTCCTACCGCGGCCTGATCGAGATCGGCGAGGGCTCGCACGGCGCCAAGTCGAACGTGCTGTGCGACGCGCTGCTGGTGGACACCATCTCCCGCTCGGACACCTACCCGTACGTGGACGTCCGCGAGGACGACGTGTCGATGGGCCACGAGGCGACGGTCTCCAAGGTCTCCGAGGACCAGCTCTTCTACCTGATGAGCCGCGGCCTGACCGAGACCGAGGCGATGGCGATGATCGTCCGCGGCTTCGTCGAGCCGATCGCCCGAGAGCTGCCGATGGAGTACGCGCTGGAGCTGAACCGGCTGATCGAGCTGCAGATGGAGGGCGCGGTCGGCTGACGCGCCGTCAGCCCCCGCCCGTCCGTCGACCATTTCCGAAAGAGAGCAACACGAACAGCCATGGCTGAGCAGAACACCCCCGGCTCCACCACCGCCGGTTCGATCGAGGTGGGCACCGCCGGCGCCGGCGCGCAGCTCGCCGGCCCGGGCACCGGCCGCGAGAGCGTCCGGCAGCCGATCGACGCCCGGGTCGCGGTCAAGCCGTCCTTCGACGTCAACGACTTCCCGGTGCCGACCGGCCGCGAGGAGGACTGGCGCTTCACGCCGATGCACCGCCTCGGCGGCCTGCACGACGGCACCGCGGTGGACGCGGTGAAGGGCGAGGACAAGATCGAGCTGGGCCTGCCGGAGGGCGTGACCTCCGAGCTGGTCGGCCGCGACGACGCCCGGATCGGCAAGGCCGGCACCCCGGTGGACCGGGTCGCTGCGCAGGCGTTCAGCGCCTTCGAGCAGGCCCTGGTGGTGACCGTCCCCAAGGAGACGGTGCTGACCGAGCCGGTCCGGATCGACGTGCACGGCGAGGGCGGTGTCCGCTTCGCCCACCTGGTGGTCGAGGTCAAGCCGTTCGCCGAGGCCGTCGTGGTGCTGAACCACTCCGGCACCGGCACCCGCGCCGCCAACGTCGACCTGCTGGTCGGCGACGGCGCCAAGCTGACCTTCGTCTCCGTCCAGGACTGGGAGCGCGACGCGGTGCACGCTGCCCAGTGCAACGCGCTGGTCGGTCGGGACGCCTCGTTCAAGTCGGTCGTCGTGACCTTCGGCGGCGACCTGGTGCGCCTGCACCCGCGGGTCTCCTACGCGGGCCCCGGCGGCGAGGCCGAGCTGTTCGGCCTGTACTTCGCCGACGCGGGCCAGCACCTGGAGCACCGCCTGATCATCGACCACGACACCCCGCACTGCCGCTCCAACGTCGCCTACAAGGGCGCGCTGCAGGGCGAGGACGCGCACGCGGTGTGGATCGGAGACGTGCTGATCCGCGCGGCCGCGGTCGGCACCGACACCTACGAGCTCAACCGCAACCTGGTGCTCACCGACGGCGCCCGGGTCGACTCGGTCCCGAACCTGGAGATCGAGACCGGCGAGATCGTCGGCGCCGGCCACGCCTCCGCCACCGGCCGCTTCGACGACGAGCAGCTGTTCTACCTGCAGTCGCGCGGCATCCCGGCCGACGAGGCCCGCCGCCTGGTGGTGCGCGGCTTCTTCGCCGAGCTGGTCCAGCAGATCGGCGTCGCCGAGATCCAGGACCGCCTGATGGCGAAGATCGAGGCCGAGCTGGAAGAGACGGTCGCATGAGTGCCGGCTACGTGCGTGCCTGTGCGCTGAGCGTGCTGCAGGAGGACGTGCCCAAGAAGGTCGAGCTGAACGGCGTCCCGGTGGCGGTCGTCCGCACCGACGAGGGCGTGTTCGCGATCAACGACATCTGCTCGCACGCCAACGTCTCGCTGTCCGAGGGCGAGGTCGAGGACTGCATGATCGAGTGCTGGCTGCACGGCTCCAGCTTCGACCTGCGCACCGGAAAGCCGTCCGGGCTGCCCGCGACCAGGCCGGTCGCCGTCTACCCCGTAAAGATCGAAGGGGACGATGTGCTCGTCTCCGTCAACCAGGAGAACTGAGTACCCCATGGCAACGCTTGAAATCCGCGACCTGCACGTCACCGTCGAGGCCGAGGGCGGCCCCCGCGAGATCCTCAAGGGCGTCGACCTGACGGTCAAGCAGGGCGAGACCCACGCGATCATGGGTCCGAACGGCTCCGGCAAGTCCACCCTGGCCTACTCGCTGGCCGGCCACCCCAAGTACACCGTCACCGGCGGCCAGGTGCTGCTGGACGGCGAGGACGTGCTGGCGATGTCGGTCGACGAGCGCGCCAAGGCCGGCCTGTTCCTGGCCATGCAGTACCCGGTCGAGGTGCCCGGCGTCTCGGTCTCCAACTTCCTGCGCACCGCCGCCACCGCCGTCCGCGGCGAGGCCCCCAAGCTGCGGCTGTGGGTCAAGGAGGTCAAGGAGGCGATGGCCGCCCTGCAGATGGACCCGGCGTTCGCCGAGCGCAACGTCAACGAGGGCTTCTCCGGCGGTGAGAAGAAGCGCCACGAGATCCTCCAGCTGGAGCTGCTCAAGCCGAAGGTCGCGATCCTCGACGAGACCGACTCCGGCCTGGACGTCGACGCGCTGCGGATCGTCTCCGAGGGCATCAACCGGGTCCGCTCCACCGGCGAGGTCGGCACCCTGCTGGTCACCCACTACACCCGCATCCTGCGCTACATCAAGCCCGACTACGTGCACGTCTTCGCGGGCGGCAAGATCGTCGAGTCCGGCGGCGCCGAGCTCGCCGACAAGCTGGAGGAAGAGGGCTACGAGAGCTACGTGAAGGGCGGCGCTTCCGAGTGACCCATTCCCATCTGACCGGACTCCTCGACACCGACGCGATCCGCAAGGACTTCCCGGTCCTGTCGCGGGTGCTGCACGACGGCAAGCCGCTGGTCTACCTGGACAACGCGGCGACCTCGCAGAAGCCGCGCCAGGTGCTGGACGCGCTGAACGCCTACTACGAGCAGCACAACGCCAACGTCCACCGCGGCGTGCACGTGCTCGCCGAGGAGGCCACCGCGCTGTACGAGGGCGCCCGGGACAAGGTCGCGGCGTTCATCAACGCGCCCAGCCGGAACGAGGTGATCTTCACCAAGAACGCCTCGGAGTCGCTCAACCTCGTTGCCAACATGCTGGGTTGGGCCGACGAGCCGTACCGGGTGGACGCCGACTCGGAGATCGTCATCACCGAGATGGAGCACCACTCCAACATCGTGCCGTGGCAGCTGCTGGCGCAGCGCACCGGTGCGAAGCTGAAGTGGTTCGGGCTGACCGACGAGGGCCGGCTCGACCTGTCCAACATCGACGAGCTGATCACCGAGAAGACGAAGATCGTCTCGGTGACGCTGGTGTCGAACCTGCTGGGCACCGTCAACCCGGTGGAGACCATCGTCCGCAAGGCGCAGTCGGTCGGCGCGCTGGTCGCCATCGACGCCTCGCAGGCCGCCCCGCACGCCGCCCTCGACGTGCAGGCGCTGGAGGCCGACTTCGTCGCCTTCACCGGCCACAAGATGCTCGCCCCGACCGGCATCGGCGTGCTGTGGGGACGCCAGGAGCTGCTGGAGGACCTCCCGCCGTTCCTCGGCGGCGGCGAGATGATCGAGACCGTCACCATGGGCTCGTCCACCTACGCCCCCGCGCCGCACAAGTTCGAGGCCGGCACCCCGCCGATCTCGCAGGCCGTCGGGCTGGGCGCCGCCATCGACTACCTGTCGGCGATCGGCATGGACAAGGTGGCCGCGCACGAGCACGCGATCACCGCGTACGCGATCGAGCGCCTCGCCGAGGTGCCCGACCTGCGGATCATCGGCCCGCGCACGGCCGTGGACCGCGGTGCGGCGATCTCCTTCACGCTGGGCGACATCCACCCCCACGACGTGGGCCAGGTCCTCGACGAGCAGGGCATCGCCGTCCGGGTCGGCCACCACTGCGCGCGGCCGGTCTGCCTGCGGTACGGAATTCCGGCGACCACCAGGGCGTCGTTCTATCTGTACTCCACGCCCGGCGAGGTGGACGCGCTGATCGACGGCCTCCACCACGTCCGCAACTTCTTCGGCTGAGGTGGCTGGCATGAAGCTCGACTCGATGTACCAGGAGATCATCCTGGACCACTACCGCAACCCCCACGGCAAGGGGCTGCGGGACGGCGACGCCGAGGTGCACCACGTCAACCCGACGTGCGGCGACGAGATCACCCTGCGGGTGAAGCTCGACGGCGCCGTCGTCGCGGACGTCTCCTACGAGTCGCAGGGCTGCTCGATCAGCCAGGCCTCCGCCTCCGTCCTGAACGACCTGGTGGTCGGCAAGACGGTCGGCGAGGCCCAGCAGGTCCAGGAGGCCTTCCTGGAACTGATGCAGAGCAAGGGCCAGTCCGAGGGCGACGAGGAGATCCTGGAGGACGCCGTGGCCTTCGCCGGGGTCTCCAAGTACCCGGCCCGGGTCAAGTGCGCCCTGCTCGGCTGGATGGCCTGGAAGGACGCCACCGCGAAGGCCCTGTCCGGCCGCCCCTCGATCAACGACTGACGCCCGTTAGGACACTGGATTCATGAGCGAGAACGAGACCCCCGAGGCCGCCCCGGCCGAGGTCGCGGTGTCCGACAGCCCCGGCGCGTTCACCACCGCCGGGACGGTCACCACCGAGGACCTCATGGAGGCCCTGATGGACGTCGTCGACCCCGAACTGGGCATCGACGTCGTCAACCTGGGCCTGATCTACGGCCTGCACATCGACGAGGACGACACCGCCACCGTCGACATGACGCTGACCTCCGCGGCCTGCCCCCTCACCGACGTCATCGAGGACCAGGCCCGCACCGCCACCGACGGCCTGGTCAAGGACCTGCGCATCAACTGGGTCTGGATGCCGCCGTGGGGCCCCGACAAGATCACCGACGAGGGCCGCGACCAGCTGCGCGCGCTCGGCTTCAACGTCTGACAGCTCGACGGAAGGGGCGGAATCCATCGGGATTCCGCCCCTTCCGCGTGCCTCCAGTCAGGCCCTGCGGCGCAGGACGGCGGCGGCCAGGGCCAGTGAGGCGGTGGCGGCGAGCAGGGCGAAGCCGGTGACGGCGGGGAGCAGGCCCCAGGCGCGGGTGAGGGTGCCGACGGCGATGATCGGGGCGGAGGAGCCGAGGTAGACGATCACCCAGAGGGTGGAGAGTTCGCTGCCGCGGCGGGCGGGGTCGAGGGCGGCGACGGCGGTGGTGAACAGGGAGCGGAAGGCGATGCCCTGGCTGACGCCGGCCAGCACGCTGCCGACGAAGAGGAGCGCGGGGGTGCCGGTGGCGGCGGCCGCGGTGAGCAGGCCGAGGCCGACGGCGAGGCCGGTCAGGCCGGCGGCGACCACCGCGCGGTCGGAGGTCGGCGGGACCAGCAGCTGGGCGGCCGCCGACGAGCCGAGCAGCAGGGCCGCGACGGCGGCGCCCGCCATCCGGGAGTCGGTGTGCAGCAGGGTGGCGGAGAACGCGGGGGCGAGCGCCAGGTAGACGCCGAACACCGCGTAGGAGACGAAGCCCGCGCCGGCCGCCAGCAGGAACTCGCGGCGGCCCGAGCGGGGCAGCCGCAGGCGCTGCGGGCGCAGGTGGGCGGGTGTGGTGACGCGCGGCGGGGAGGCCGGCGGGCGGAGGGCGGCGCGGACAGGTCGAACGCCCCGACGGCACCTTCCTGGACGTCCCCCCGCTGGACGGCGCCTTCGTCGTCAACCTCGGCGAACTCCTCGAAGTCGCCACCGA